>JBEDHZ010000075.1:0-9961 GCA_041173845.1 Pseudomonadota bacterium | reverse complement strand
ATTCCTTGATTAACGTGACCCCGCGTCGCACAGCTGCGCTGGCTCGCCATAAAATTCACAATAAATCAGCATTTCCCCAAGCATTATGAAAATTTTACAAAAAATAAACAATACGGCCGATTTACGAGCGCTTTCGCGCCCCGAACTCAATACCTTGGCTGATGAATTGCGCACTTATTTGCTGGAGTCGGTAGCGCAGACGGGTGGTCACCTGTCATCCAATTTGGGAACGGTTGAGCTGACGATTGCTCTTCACTATGTGTTCAACACACCGGAAGATCGCATCGTCTGGGATGTGGGTCATCAAACTTATCCGCACAAAATTCTTACAGGCCGTCGCGACCGTATGTCCACCTTGCGTCAGCAAGATGGCTTATCAGGTTTTCCGCGCCGTGTAGAAAGTGTGTACGACACCTTTGGTACTGCGCATTCGTCAACGTCGATTTCGGCAGCATTAGGTATGGCATTGGCTGCGCGCACCAAGGGCGAAGCGCGTCATTCGATTGCTGTAATTGGCGATGGTGCGATGACGGCAGGTATGGCGTTTGAGGCGCTCAATAACGTGGGCGTTTACGAAGACATTAAGATGTTAGTGGTGTTAAACGACAATGACATGTCGATCTCACCACCGGTGGGTGCGCTGAATCGTTACCTTGCGCGACTCATGTCTGGAAAATTTTATGCGGCGGCTAAGAGCATGGGTAAATCCATGTTGCCACCTTCTATGCGTGAGCTCGCGAAGCGTTTTGAAGAGCATGCAAAAGGCATGTTGGTACCTGCCACTTTGTTTGAAGAATTTGGCCTCAACTACATTGGCCCTATCGATGGCCATGATCTGGAATCACTGATACCTACGCTGCAAAATCTTAAGAATCTTGAAGGTCCCCAGTTCTTGCATGTGGTGACCAAAAAAGGGCAAGGTTACAAACTCGCTGAAGCTGATCCTATTCTTTATCACGGTCCCGGTAAATTTAATCCGAGTGAAGGTATCAAACCAGCCGCTGCTGGCAAAACGACTTATACCCAAGTGTTTGGTGATTGGTTGTGCGACATGGCGGCCCAAGATGAAAAATTAGTAGCCGTCACACCCGCTATGCGTGAAGGCTCTGGCATGGTGAAGTTTGAGCAGAAATTCCCTGATCGTTATTACGATGTGGGTATCGCAGAACAACACGCTGTTACTTTTGCAGGCGGTATGGCGTGTGAAGGTTTAAAGCCCGTGGTGGCGATTTACTCGACGTTTTTGCAGCGTGGTTACGATCAATTAATTCATGACGTGGCACTACAAAATCTCGATGTGACCTTTGCACTCGATCGAGCAGGTTTGGTTGGAGCAGATGGCGCGACGCATGCAGGTAATTACGATATGGCCTTCTTACGATGCATACCCAATATGGTCGTGATGGCAGCTAGTGATGAAAACGAATGTCGCAAAATGCTCACGACGGCCTATCAATATCGTGGCCCAGCAGCGGTGCGTTATCCCCGAGGCGCAGGAATTGGTGCGACGGTTGAGACTGAATTAAGCAGTATTGAAATGGGTAAGGGCGAGATTCGTCGTCAGGGCAAGGGTGTGGCGATACTCGCTTTTGGCACCATGCTAGCGCCTTCATTGCAAGCCGCTGAAACCTTGAATGCTACTGTCGCCAATATGCGTTTTATCAAACCCTTAGATACTGCATTGGTCGCTGAGCTGGCAGCTAGTCATGATTTGCTAGTCACAATTGAAGAGGGCAGCATCATGGGTGGTGCAGGCTCGGCAGTCGCTGAAGCTTTGTCTGCCGCCGGTATCGTTAAACCTTTACTGCAATTAGGCTTGCCCGATAAATTTATTGATCATGGCGATGCAACGCAATTGCTTGCACAGTGTGGTTTGGATGCGGCGGGTATTACTGCTTCGGTGAATCAGCGGCTGAATAAAACTGAATCACGTTTGGTTGCCAACGGTCGCTAGTTCATGGATTCGTATATCTCGCTTGAGTATGCGGCCTGCTAGCAAGATGGATTTGGGAATGTGTTAACGAATATTCAGTATACGGCGCAATATCGCAAGGCGAAATTTTTGTATCGGGTTCGCATTTCCCATGGGAAGCCAGGTGCGTTTAAATTTTCCCAAGTAGGCATCGAAATGAAGTCCATGCGGTGCAACTATCAGTTTCCCTCGACCCAGTAAAATTTTAATCGCATCAGTTGCGACAACCCCTGCGCAAAGATAGCAAGCCATTGACGTTGATGGCCCGGCACCTTGTTGGAAATGCACTTTGCTGGGGTCGGCCAAATAGCGATGCATTAACGATGGGGCGAGCCCTGCTAAAAAAAGTAATCCTTTTTCTAGGTGTGAGTGATTTTCCCACCGAAAGTAAGTTTTGAAATCCATTTCTCCCGGCATGAAACATAACCAAGCAGCGCCCATACCCAGTGGGATAGCTATGATTGCAGGGACTTCTAACTTAGAGCATGTGTCGTATATTTTTTCGCGTATATCGAATGCAAAAAAATCTATTCCATCAATGTATATATCGGCTCCCTTTAGGAAATCATCAAGCAATGCTTCACTCACTCCATTTCTGTAGACTTCAACCTTTGCGGTTGGATTAATGGCGCGCACCATAGCTGCCATCGTGTCGCATTTGGATGAATTTATGGTGTCTACAGTTGCGCCCGTTTGGCGATTAAAATTCACTAATTCGAATTTATCGTAATCGGCGATACGAAAATTTCCAACGCCCATACGCGCGAGTGCTAGTAAATGATGGCCACCAACCCCACCCATACCTCCAATCGCGACGGTAGCATTTCTTAGTCTGATTTGTTCCGCCTCTGTCACCCATCCTAAGTTACGCGAAAATGCTTGGTCGTAATCAAAATTTTGACGATTCATTTTTATTATTCCTGGCTAATTAGAGAGAGCTATTTTTTGGGCTGTATTCAGTCATGCGATGCATGATTCCTTCAACATCTTCCCAGGGAATAAAATGACGAGCTAAACGCCTAATTGCTGTGGGTAATGGATTTGCATCATGACTTCCTCTGAGCGGGTTTTGCCATTCATTTTTTAGTAATTGCCACCCGCTGTCCCAGTCAAGACCGATGAGTGCGCAAGGTATATTGACTCTCTCGCACCAGGTTTTTTCGACAAGTACTGCAAATCCCAAACTTTTCCAGTAATCGAGATGTCGATGTGCAATCTCCATGACGATGAAGGGTTTGTAATCCCACAAAAAATTTGCAGATAGAACAATGTAGCTAAACAAAGCTGCCAGTACGATTCGCCCAGTGCTGTTAGTCGACTCTGATGCGACTGCTAGTTGACCTATCTCGATTAAGCATTTGCCCTCACTGCGTAGTTCGTTTAGATAATTTAAATGAAGGTGGTCAGCACCAAGGCTGCCATTAGGCTGATCCAGCAATAGAGAGCAGGTACCCGCTGCTTGCTCGCCTTTCATTGCTAGTAAAGTGAGGAGACGTATGTCACTTATTCTTTTGGGTGTATTGATAAAAGCAGTATCGTAGCCTTGGGGTTCATACTTGCTGCGTAAGAGTTCATTAGCCGCATGTTTAAGTGCTGGAGTATTGGCGACCTGGATGGTGACGTTTTCTTGAATGTCGAGTCGTAATTGTCGAAATTTTTTTCTTCGCTCTGACAGATTCAACGGTAGCATAGCACTCGGACTGGCACACGATATTCGCCCCTCAAAGCGTGGAAGGGAAGTGGTTATCTGATTTGTGAATTGCCGAGTCGCTAAATCTGACTCATCAATAGAGGGTGTTTGTAGTGGCGTATCAGGCATGCATGCTGAGTAGCCATTCGATGCCGGCAGTTCCTAGCGCGATGCACTAACTCAGGCGAGCTAATGCATAGCGCATCTTAAACTTTATTGCGTCCTTTTTCCCACAGCACGTCTGAGCCGCCTGCAAAACGGTTTAGCACGCGCGACACTACAAAAAATAAATCCGAGAGACGATTTACGAATTGCCGTGGTTGTGGATTCAATGTTTCTGCTTTACCGAGTGACACAATAGAGCGCTCGGCGCGACGACACACAGTTCGACAGATATGCGCTTGAGCAGCAGCGCGAGATCCACCCGGCAGAATAAATTCAGATAGAGGTGGCAGTGTCGCGTTGTACTTAGCGAGCAATTCATCCAAACGAAGTACTTGTGCTTCTTGAATCATGGTGAAGCCCGGTATGCAGAGTTCGCCACCCAAATCAAACAGATCGTGTTGAATGGTAATGAGCTCTTGTCGCAGATCGTCTGGCAGTGGTTCGCACAATAAAACGCCGATATGAGAATTGAGTTCATCCACATCGCCCATCGCTTGAACGCGAAGTGCATCCTTGTCGGTACGGCTGCCGTCGCCAAGGCCCGTGGTGCCATCGTCACCCGTGCGTGTAGCAATTTTGGAAAGTCTGTGTCCCATGTTCGTAAAATTTGATAACTCAGTCGCGGGAGCATACGTGAAATCCCGCATAAATGCTGAATAAACGCAGAAGTTGGGAGTACAGTGCCCCTACCTGATTGATGCCTCGAGGGTACAATACTCGACCTTCCGGAGAAGTTAAATGAATCATCCTGCCCCACCTACTGCGCTTAGGCGCGCAATGCCGCCCGAGTTGTTGACCTCGCTACGCGAGTGCTTTGGCGATCGACTGTCTACAACGCAAGCGATGCGTGAGCATCACGGTCGTGATGAGTCGTCATATGATCCTATGCTGCCCGACGCGGTGGTGTTCGCTCATTCCACGGCTGAAGTCGCGAAAGCGGTTGCGTTGTGCAATCAGTATAAATTTCCAGTGATCGCCTACGGCACCGGTACCTCACTTGAAGGCCATATTTTGGCGCTGCAAGGCGGTTTATCCATCGATGTGTCGCAGATGAATCAAGTGGTTGCGTTGAACGCCGAAGATCTGACAGTCACCGTGCAACCTGGAGTCACACGTAAGCAACTCAATGTAGAGATCAAAGACACCGGATTATTTTTTCCGATTGATCCCGGCGCTGATGCCTCGATCGGCGGCATGGCTGCTACACGTGCTTCGGGTACCAATGCAGTGCGTTATGGCACCATGCGCGAGAATGTTCTGGGCCTGACCGTCGTTACTGCACAAGGAAAAATTGTTAAGACAGGTACGCGCGCAAAAAAATCGTCAGCGGGTTACGACTTGACGCGATTGTTTGTGGGTAGTGAAGGTACGCTGGGCATCATTACTGAAATCACGCTCAAGATTTATCCTCAACCTGAAGCGATTTCTGCGGCAGTCTGTTCATTTACTACCATCGCGAATGCGGTCGATACCGTCATTCAGGCAATTCAAATGGGTGTGCCATTAGCGCGCGTTGAATTTGTTGATGAGAATGGTGTGCGTGCACTGAATCGCCACGACAAATTAACGCTACCAGAAAAACCTTTGTTGCTATTTGAATTTCACGGTAGTGAGCAAGGTGTTAAAGAACAAGCGGAATTAGTGCAGCAAATCGCCGATGAACATGGGGCGATTGGTTTTGAATGGGCTACGCGTCCGGAAGATCGTTCACGTCTCTGGCAAGCGCGTCACAATGCTTATTTCGCGCTACTGCAATTGCGTCCAGGCTCGCGCGCTATTTCGACGGATTGCTGTGTTCCTATTTCGCGCTTAACGGAATGTCTGCTTGAAACCAAAGCAGATTGCGATCGCGAGAATCTCATCTATGGCATCGTCGGTCATGTGGGTGATGGCAATTTCCATGTGCAGATGTTGGTTGATCCTTCTGATCCTGCCGATGTGGCGCGTGCAGAATCAGTTAATGAGCGAATGGTGCATCGCGCGATTGCTATGGATGGTACGTGCACAGGCGAGCACGGTATCGGATTGCACAAGTTAGATTTCTTAGTTCATGAAGCCGGTGAAGAAGCCGTCGATCTGATGCGCACAATCAAACACGCGCTAGACCCCAATAATATTTTTAATCCGGGTAAAGTCATCCGCTGGTGATTTTCTCGGGTCGCTAAAGTACTCATTTGTAGCTCATATATGGCAACACGAATTCCCCCGGTTCATGCGCTTTCTGCTTTTGAGGCAGCGGCGCGTCATGGTTCTTTTGCATTGGCTGCTGAAGAGCTGTGCATTACACCGTCTGCGTTATCGCATCGTATTCGACTGCTTGAAGAATTCGTCGGTGAGCGTTTATTTTTACGCGATGGTCGTAATGTCGGTTTGTCAGAATTTGGCAGGCGTTACCTTGATGTTGTTCGTCTTGCGCTGCGTGCCTTGACAGATTTTCCTATGCCGCGTCGTGCAGCATCCGCTCAGCCGCGCGTCAAACTGACATTGCCCCCCACCTTTGCGCGCTACTTACTTGTACCTCGCTTGGGATCCTTTGTAGAGCAGCATCCCGATATTGCGGTTGAAATTTATTTGTCGGTTCCGCTGTATGATTTAGCGCTTGCTGAGAGCGATCTTGAAGTGCGATTTGGGCCGGGTAAATATCCGAATCTGCAATGCGAAAAATTATTTTCAGAGCCAACCTTTGCAGTAGCTAGCCCTGAGTATCTGAAAAAAGTGGATCCCATCACGTCGCCCGAAGATTTGCAGAACGTCACCTTACTTCGTTCAGCGCTCGAACCGTGGCAGCCATGGTTTGAGGCTGCCGGTCTGGATTGGGCTGAGCCATCCACGGGTTTGCGGGTTGATGATTTAGGTTTGTTACTTGAGATGGTAAAACACGGTCATGGTGTGGGATTAACGCGCGAACATTTTGCCCGCGAGATGCTTGCACGCGGTGAAATTGTTCGCTTGTTTGATATGAAAACAGCGACACCTCCGCATGCTTATTATCTGGTGTATGAAAAGCAAGTGACCGAGCGTCCCGAAGTCGTCACCTTTTTGCAATGGATACAAGAAACCTTCCGAAATCCCTGATTTATCGCGAGCGTTGCGGATGATTTCTCGCTGATTCAGGCAATCACGACTAAGCAGTAAAAACTTTCATCAGTTCCCCTCAAGCTTTTCAGCGGAAATCCTGTCAAATCCCGGGTTTCGTCAGCGCGCTTTCGTTACACTAGCGACATAGCTATCACGCGCCGCTGCTGGCGCGTGCACTCGTATGTCCACAGGATGTTTTATGAACGCTCCCACTGAACTCGCTTTTTCTTTATCGCGCCAGCGCGAAGTCGTGTCCGCGTTACGTGCGGTGGTGCCAGAGGCATCGGTACTTTTTAATGAAGAAGATACGCGCCCTTATGAGTGCGATGGCCTGTCTGCTTATCGTCAGTTGCCTATGGTCGTGGTGTTGCCTGAGAGCGAAGCGCAAGTCGTCGCCGTATTGAAGGTGTGTCACCGTTTAAAAGTACAAATTGTGCCGCGCGGTGCGGGTACGGGTTTGTCGGGTGGCGCGACGCCAATTGCTGATGGTGTGGTGTTATCAACAGCTCGACTTAATCGTATCGTTAAGGTTGATGCCTATGCGCGTACTGCAGTAGTACAGCCCGGTGTGCGTAATCTGGCGATATCTGAAGCAGCCAGTGTGCACGGCTTGTACTACGCCCCCGATCCTTCGTCGCAGATCGCTTGCTCTATCGGTGGCAATGTCGCAGAAAATTCTGGCGGCGTGCATTGTTTGAAATATGGCCTCACCGTTCATAACGTGCTGCGCGTTCGCATGGTGACGATAGAAGGTGATGTCGTTGAACTAGGTAACGAAGCACTCGACGCACCTGGCCTTGATTTGCTCGCTGTATTTATCGGTTCAGAAGGTATGCTCGGCGTGGTCACCGAAGTGACTGTCAAGCTGGTGCCTAAGCCACAGGCAGCGCGAGTCATCATGGCTTCATTTGATGATGTAGTTAAAGGTGGTAATGCCGTAGCTAATGTGATTGCAGCCGGCATTATTCCTGCTGGTTTAGAGATGATGGATAAAACCAGTTCGCGTATGGTTGAGCCGTTTGTCAAAGCGGGTTATGACACTGATGCCGAAGCGATTCTTTTGTGCGAGTCCGATGGCACGCCCGAAGAAGTTGAAGAAGAAATCGCGCACATGACCGAGGTTTTGAAATCATCCGGTGCCACTGCGATTGCCGTATCGCGTGATGAAGCTGAGCGTATGCGGTTTTGGTCGGGTCGTAAAAATGCTTTTCCAGCTGCCGGACGTATCTCGCCAGACTACTACTGCATGGACGGCACCATACCGCGTAAACATTTAGCCAAAGTATTGCTAGGCATCGCCGACATGGAAAAAGTGTATGGCTTGCGCTGTGCGAATGTGTTTCATGCCGGCGATGGCAATCTTCATCCGTTAATTCTTTTTGATGCCAATATGCCGGGCGAATTCGATCGTGCTGAAAAATTCGGCGCAGCGATTCTAGAGCTGTGTGTTGAAGTCGGTGGCACCATTACCGGTGAACACGGTGTCGGAATAGAAAAAATTAATTCTATGTGTGTGCAATTCGCCCCCGAAGAGCGTGAAGCTTTTTTTGGTGTGAAACGTTCTTTTGATACCGCGTTTTTGCTGAACCCCGATAAAGCGATTCCTACGCTGCACCGCTGTGCTGAGTACGGGAAGATGCATGTGCGTTCTGGGCAGTTGAAGTTTGCTGACTTGCCGCGCTTCTGATAATCAAAAAATAAAAATGGATCAGACACTACAGGCTTTTAAAGAGCAGATAATTTCTGCCAGCGCCGCTAAAACACCTTTGCGTATTCGCGGTAACGGTACCAAGGATTGGTATGGACAAGCGCTTGAAGGTGAATTGTTAGACACACGCGCATACAGCGGGATTGTTTCGTACGATCCCACCGAATTAGTCATTACTGCACGCGCTGGCACGACCCTGCGTGAAATCGGTAAAGCACTCTCTGAACAAAAACAGATGCTAGCCTTTGAGCCTATGCGCTTTGATGGCTTAGCGACCTTGGGTGGCATAGTGGCGGCTGGTTTATCGGGGCCACGCAGGCAAGCAGTTGGTTCAGTCAGAGATTTTGTGCTCGGTACTGTACTAATGGACGGTCGCGGTGATGTTCTGAATTTCGGTGGCCAAGTCATGAAAAATGTGGCGGGCTACGATGTGTCGCGCTTGTTGACCGGATCGCTGGGCACACTAGGTTTGTTGTTAGAGATTTCAATCAAGGTTCTACCTCGTCCGACTGCCCAACATACTCTGCACTTTGCTCTGTCAGAATCAGAAGCGCTCAAACAATTGAATATATGGGGTGGGCAGCCTTTACCGATTTCAGGTTCGTGCTGGCATCAAGGGCGATTAACTGTACGTTTGTCGGGTGCTCGCGCTGCCGTCGATATTCATTTTGGGATGCGGTGCGTGAACATACGCATGAATTTTTCAATGATGCGCCCAAGGGATTGTGGCGTTTATCGTTACCTACCGTAGCCCCAGCGTTATCGCTCCCAGGCGAGCAGTTTATTGAATGGGGCGGTGCACAGCGTTGGTTAAAAACGGATGTAGATGCCGCAACCGTACGTACTGCCGCTGAAAAAGCTGGTGGTCATGCGACCTTGTTTAAAGGCGGCGATAAAGCAGTGGGCGTCTTTCATCCATTACAGCCTGCCGTCGCGCGCATTCATCACAACCTAAAAAATACGTTTGATCCTGCGGGTGTATTTAATCCAGGCCGCATGTATAAAGATTTCTGAGCAAAAAAATGCAAACCAATCTCGCTGACTTCATTAAGAATTCGCCCGAAGGCCAAGAAGCAGATGCCATTCTGCGCAGCTGTGTGCATTGCGGCTTTTGTACGGCGACTTGCCCAACCTATCAATTGCTGGGTGATGAGCTTGATGGTCCACGGGGCCGTATCTATTTAATTAAACAAATTTTAGAAGGCAAACCAGCGACTGCCAAAACGCAGCTTCATTTGGATCGATGCTTGACGTGTCGTAATTGTGAGAGCACCTGTCCATCCGGTGTGAAATATGGCCGACTAGTTGATATCGGCCGGGAGATCGTAGAAAAACAAGTTGAGCGTCC
>JBEDHZ010000074.1:0-9471 GCA_041173845.1 Pseudomonadota bacterium | reverse complement strand
CCAAGAAATGGTGGAATGAAACGCTGGAGACGGAACTGGCAGGAGCCAGCCTGTTAGATCGTTATGGCTATTCTGTGCGCCCACGGATGACGTATCTGTGGAGTGATCAGGTAAAAATTCTGAGCGGCTATGAGTACTATCAAGGTAGTAGCGATACCTTGTATGGACTGCTACATAAGAACAGTCTTTTCTTTATCGAAATGCGCTATTTCTACTAAATTGAAACGATTTCAGCATGCGGTATAGATCGTGTTCTTAGGTTCGGATAGAACTTTGTAGAGGATGGGTTCGAAAAAAGAAAGTGGGAGATGATCGTAGCCGGGGTCGAATGCCGGCGCATCATACTTCTCGCAAAATTCGAGCGTGCGCTCATATACCGCTTGCCCTTTAAATTGATCGCGTAAATTTCTATCCATACCTAGATGATGGAAAAAATAATAGGCTTGAAACATGCCGTGTTTTTCCACCATCTCGAAATTTTCCTTGCTAACAAAGGGTTTCAAAATCGCTGCTGCGATGTCCGGATGGTTGTAGCTGCCCAGCGTATCGCCGATATCATGTAACAACGCGCACACGACATACTCATCGTCCTTGCCATCACGATGGGCTAGTGTCGCTGTTTGTAAGCTGTGAGTGAGTCGATCGACCGCAAAGCCACCGGTATCGCCCTCAAGTAACTTTAAATGAGCGATGACTCGAGCTGGAAGTTGCGCCGCATAGCTGCGGAAATCCTCTAGGATAATTTTCCAATCTTCTTCGGTGCTGTTACGCATGTCGGTAAATGTGGCGCGTTTTAGCATATGAGTTTCCTTTTTTCAGCCGGGCTTGGTGAGCGGTACAGCTCAATAATAACTGGCAGCCACCCACCTTCCAAGTACCAATTCAGTATTAGAGGATGACAAAGCAGCTCTTTTGCATTGCCGAAGTTCAGTTTGTGGTCACATCGCCGGTGTTGCAGCGCCTTGTGTATAGGCTGACGATATCAAATTAGCCATGCTTGATAGATGATGAATTTGACTGCTGTATCGCGTGAGTTTCTGCAGAAAGTCCGGTTATCATTGGGCGCCAGCGTTGTTGCAGGAGGAGAGGTCTGGATTACCGAAGATTCATACAAGTGCAGCGCGGAGGTTATAGACTCTTGCTGGTGCTGCCGCACTTTCTTTGGTGTTCGTGACCATTGCTTATGTTGTTTTATAAGGTAAAAAAATGAATACGACAAATACCGAAACTACTGTAGGCCCGGAGACCTTTACCAAGGTCGCCCAAAAACTTATTCCCTTTTTGTTTCTCTGCTACGTGGTTGCTTTTCTGGATCGCGTGAATGTGGGCTTTGCCAAATTGCAGATGGCACCTGAGCTCCAATTTTCTGATGCGGTGTTCGGCTTTGGTGCCGGGATTTTCTTTATCGGGTATTTCATTTTCGAAGTACCCAGCAATGTGATTCTGGAAAAAGTCGGTGCTCGTGCATGGATTGCTCGCATCATGGTTTCATGGGGCATCATTTCTAGCGCTTTTTTCTACGTAGATAAGTTTGTATGGGGCAGCCTGTCAGCGTCATTCAATTGCACTGATCCCGAGTTCTCGTTTTATGTGCTGCGTTTTTTACTCGGTGTGGCTGAAGCTGGATTTTTCCCTGGAATTATTTTGTATCTCACTTATTGGTTTCCAGGTTCACGCCGAGCCAAGATGGTGGCGCTGTTCATGACAGCGATTGCTGTTTCTAATCTTGTTGGTTCGCCATTGTCCGGCGCCATCATGCAGTACATGGACGGTGCAGCAGGTGTAAGTGGATGGAAATGGTTGTTCTTGCTCGAAGGCGTGCCATCGATAGTTGTCGGCTTTATGGTGTTTTATTTCTTGCCGAACGGTCCACGCGATGCGAAATGGTTGACTACAGAAGAGCAAGATTATGTGATTGCTCAAGTCGAGGCTGACGAAAAACTGAAAACCACCGACGATAGCAGTCATCATTGGATAGATGCCTTCCGTGATTTTCGTGTCTGGGCACTTGCGTTTGTTTATTTCAGCGGCGTGGTGTGCTTTTATGCGATTAACTTCTGGATGCCGACTATCATTCAGGAATTAGGCGTCGATAAAAAAGATTTTTTCAAAGTCGGCTTGATCAGTATTATTCCTTGGGGTATTGCTGCTGTATTTATGGTGGTGTGGGGTGATCACTCCGATAAAACAGGTGAGCGTCGCTATCACGTTGCGGGCTCGCTCTTACTTTGCATACTAGGCTTGATTGGTTTGGCGTTTGTAGGCAAAGCACCGATACCTTCGATCATCGCCTTGACGGTGGTTGCTTCGGGCGTGTTAGCGTTCGTAGCGATTTTCTGGTCGTTGCCAACCGCATTTTTAACGGGTACTGCCGCAGCAGCAGGTATCGCGTTTATTAATTCGGTAGGTAATTTGGGTGGACACTTTGGCCCTGATTTAATTGGCCGGGTTAGAAACCTTTCTGGTGGTGCCACTGAAGCAGCGTTTTGGGCCCTAGCCGCAATTGCAGCAGTGGGCGTGATCATCACACTGATGATCTCGCGCGAACAAGCTACTGATCAGCCTGCGTAATTGGTGTTTCGTACATAACGTGAAGCGTATGTAAAAGCGTATGTAATTTTGATAGAGGCCCTCACTGAGGGCCTCTTCATTTTCAACAGGGAGTTGAATCAAAATGAATCAATTAGATTTACAAAAAAAAGTAGCGGTGATTACGGGTGGTGCGCAGGGTATAGGCTTCAGTACCGCTAAGCGCATGATTGATTCAGGTGCTCAAGTCGCTATCTGGGATAGAGATGCAGCTCAGCTGGATATCGCCTTGAAGGAACTGGGTGCTGCAGCCTGGGGAACTTCTGTAGATATTGCGGACAATGATTCAGTACTCAAAGCGACAGCAGCAACGCATACGCACTTTGGGCAGATTGATATTCTGGTGAATAACGCTGCAATCGTTGGACCCAATGCGCCGATGTGGGAATACCCAATCGACAGTTTTATCGATGTGATGAACATCGGTGTGAATGGTACTTTTTTAGTCACTCGTGCAGTGATCCCTTTGATGATCGCTGCAGGTTATGGTCGTGTTGTGAATGTCGCTTCGATTGCCGGCAAAGAGGGTAATCCAAATGCATCAGCCTATTCAGCAGCTAAAGCAGCGGTGATTTCATTAACTAAGAGTTTGGGTAAAGAACTGGCCGACAAAAATATTGCGGTCAATTGTGTCACTCCAGCGATTGCCAAAACAAAGCTATCGGCTGAGCAAGATCCCAAACATATCGCGTACATACTTGGAAAAATCCCGCGTGGACGTATGCTTGAACTGAACGAAGCTTCGTCCATGATTTGCTGGCTTTGTACAGAAGAAAATTCATTTACCACGGGGGCTGTATTTGACTTGTCGGGTGGACGTGCCACTTATTAATAAAATAATAAGTAAAGTTATTTTTGTTTATGTGTTGAAGTCTGCTTTCGTTT
This sequence comes from Pseudomonadota bacterium, assembly GCA_041173845.1. Classification (GTDB taxonomy): domain Bacteria; phylum Pseudomonadota; class Gammaproteobacteria; order Burkholderiales; family Burkholderiaceae_D; genus Pernthalerella. The sequence goes on along the minus strand of JBEDHZ010000074.1, from coordinate 5,997 downwards.
GATTACATTTGCGTCATAAATCATCAAATTCAGTCAATTCATAGCGCCGCCCCTTTGGTTATGAAATTTGATGAAATAGTATTCAGAAGTGGTAACTCATGACTTCTTGGATTTGGTGATGGCGCGATCAATCAAAGCGGATGCTTATATGCAGTTTATTTCGTTGCGACTTTCGTTGCGCGATCGTTTAGATTTGCCTTCGTTGGACCCGCTTGAAGAACGCTTGCTTGAAATGGTCGCGCTGGCTTCTGAGCCGGGTGAACGTCTATCAGTCACCGAAGTGATAACGACTTCAGAATTAGGATCACCAACGACGCTACACAGTCGTCTGAAATCTTTGCGTGGTAAGGGTTTGGTAGAGCTAGCCTATACCGACGAAGCGAGTAGGCGGCAACTGCAACTTACCAAGGCGGGTATGGGTTACCTTGATACGCTGTCAAAATGCATGGTAGCTGCAGTGAAATAGATTTCGTTAAATCGCTGTGACATTAAATCGCAGTTATATCAGGATGCGATGGGAATCGACAAATTTCTGCAATCAATTTGAGTGATTCTTCACACTCCTTGCGTGACTGAGGGCCACCAAGAGAAATTCTGACGGCATCGGGTGGATCATCATTCGTACAAAACGCCGCACTAGAGACAACACCCACACCACGGGTTCGCATAGTTGAGGCAAATTCTGCTGGACTCCAACCCGAAGGTAGCGTTAGCCACAGATGAAAACATTCGAGTGGTGCTTCGTAAGAAAAATTCGCTAACAGTTTTTTCGCTAGTTGCTGTCGCGCGATCGATTCTTCTCTGACAGCGTTCAACATATCAGTTGCAATCCCACTGACAATCCATTGTGTTGCAATCGCATTAGTTATGGGTGATGACATCACAGTGGTAGCACGTAATGCGCCAGCCAGTCGTTGTACTTGTTTTTCACTGGGAGCATAGACATACGCGGCGCGCAAACCTGCACCCAGAAATTTACTCAAGCCGGTAATGTAATACGTGAGCTCAGGTGCAAGTGACGCCATCGCCGGCTGTTGTAAGCTCGGCAGCATAGCGTAGGCATCATCTTCAATAATAGGAATGTTATAGCGAAGAGCGATATCCGCTAACGCTTCGCGACGACGTTTGGAAATAGTTAGCGTGGTCGGATTCAGTAAGGTTGGATTGCAATACAAAGCTTTGGGTCGAACAGTTTTGCATGCGAGATCAAACTCGTTAGCACTGGGTCCTTCGTCATCGAGACTAAGCGAGTACAACTGTACGCCTAGCTGCGTTGCAATCGCTTTAATACCTGGGTAAGACAAAGCTTCGACGCAGATGGTTTCTCCCGGTCGGGCTAATTGTGAGATGAGGGCGGCGAGTGCGCTATGAATACCAGGACAAACCAACACACGATCCGGGCTGCACTCGGGCAGCCGTTGTCTCAACCACAATACGGCAGCTTCTTTGTCTTCCGGGAAGCCACCAAAATCCTGATAGCGCAACAGATTGTGCAGATTTGCCTGACTCATCAGGGCTGCAGAGGTTTCGTGCATGCGTGACAGCAGCGTTGGATGATCCGGCTCGGGTGGGAGATTCATCGTCATCTCCGCACTGCTTCCTCCGCGTAATGGAAATTTGGGTGTAGTACCGCGAACGAAGCTACCCATACCGGGTCTTGAATCAATTAATCCTCGTTTTCTCGCTTCTGCGTAAGCGCGAGCGACAGTGGTGTAGTCCAGCTTCAATCGCTCAGACAAAACGCGCAAGGTTGGGAGTTTGTCTTTGGGCGCGAGCCGGCCGCTCTTGATATCTTCTGCAATCAAGTCTGCGATCAATAAATACGCTGGTTGATTACTGGCGGATAAGCGCCGTTGCCAATATTGCGTTATTTTTTTACTGTGCTGAGCAGTAGGGCTGATTGAATCCATGGTGACTGATTGCATTCACTTGAGCGGAATGCTAAAAAATTTACATGGAATTCACATTGCATTGATCGTGCCAACCACTAAAGTGCCTTTGTACGGTTACAAGTCCCAACATTGGTGCGCGCATGTCATTGATTGGACTCGTTGATTGGATTTGATTGCAGCGTACTGGTGCGCTATCGAATTCTAAAATTTAATCAATCTGCACCAGATTAATTTTGAAATAAAGAATCGTATGGATGAAAATCCTTAGCCATACTTCTTGATCGGATATTGATTGGGTTAATTTCTGACTAAGAAGTTACGATTGGCACGGCATTTGCAATAAGAGGGACGTACTACTTTTAATTCCCCCTCTTATCGGAGATACAGCAATGCCAAAAGTCAGCAAACCAGCCAATCAAAAAGGTGATTTTCTCGTTGATTACGAAGAGAAGGTCTTTGAAGATGTCAAAGCTGATCCGGGCGAGAAGGCGCTGGTGACATTTCACACAGTCGCGTTCGAAGGTTCCATCGGTTTTGTGAATTTGCTTCAAGCTACACGTCTGCAGCGTAAAGGCTTTGAGACATCGGTGCTGTTGTATGGTCCCGGCGTCACTCTGGGCGTTAAGCGCGGATTTCCTACTTTGGGTGATGAAGCATTCCCAGGTCATCAAAACTTCAATAATCAAATCACTAAGTTTATTGCTGAAGGCGGTAAAGTTTACGCCTGCCGTTTTGCATTGCAAGCTTTGTATGGTCATGGCGAAGGTGCTTTGATTGATGGTATTCGACCTGTGAATCCGCTGGATGTACTAGACATTATTCTTTTACATCGTAAGAGCAACGCATTCATTCTAGATACCTGGACGCTGTAATTAGCGTTGGAGATACCACCATGAGTGCATCCAAAATAGTGCGAGCTGCTGCAGTACAAATTACGCCAGTATTTGAATCGGCGGACGGTACATGGCAGAAGGTATGCGAGTACATAACCAAGGCTGCTGCTGAGGGTGCGCACGTGGTGGTTTTTCCAGAAACCTTTATACCGTACTACCCTTATTTTTCATTCATTCGGCCGCCGATGCTGAGTGGAGCTGAGCATTTGAAGTTGTATGAACTGGCGCCGAGTATTCCGGGTCCGATGACTGATGCGATTGCGGAACGAGCTCGCGCATTAGGTATCGTTGTAGTGGTAGGCGTTAATGAGCGCGATCATGGAACGCTTTACAACACACAATTAATTTTTGATGCGGATGGATCGCTGGCATTAAAGCGCCGCAAGATTACACCCACCTATCACGAGCGCATGATTTGGGGGCAAGGTGATGCAGCCGGCCTGAAAGTAGTCGACACGCGCGTTGGTCGCGTGGGCGCATTAGCTTGCTGGGAGCATTACAACCCATTGGCACGCTATGCGCTGATGGCGCAGCATGAAGAAATTCATTGCGCTCAGTTTCCAGGATCGTTAGTCGGGCCGATATTTGCAGAGCAAATGGATGTCACGATTAGACATCATGCATTAGAAGCCGGATGTTTTGTTATCAACTCGACTGGTTGGCTTACTGATCAGCAGATCAATGCAATAACCACCGATAGCGCATTACAAAAAGGCCTGCGTGGAGGTTGCAACACCGCGATCATTTCACCCGAAGGTGTTCATCTTGCGCCGCCATTGCGTGAAGGCGAAGGTATGGTCATTGCTGATCTTGAAATGAAACTCATCACTAAGCGTAAGCGCATGATGGATTCAGTAGGACATTACTCACGTCCCGAATTACTTAGTTTATTTATTAACGATGCACCGGCTTCACATGTGACATCGACGCAGTCCACCTTATTGCAACCTACGATATCCAGGAGTACTTCACATGAGCACAACGACGTCGCCTCCGAAAGCTCCGCTGTCAGCCGCAAGCCGTCAATTGATGACGGAGCTGCAGTCCTTCGGGTTGCGACTGGATGATCCGACATCACCGAATGCCGGTGTAGCTAGTCGTCGTGGTGGTGCCGGTCCATCGGATCACAAAGCGGTGATCGTGGATGGTCATACCATCATGGTGCCGGTGCACACATCAAGTGCGTGGAGTTCGCCTTTTGTGGCGAAAGCACCCGATGCAGAAGGCCGCAGTTCGCTAACGCGCGGCTCAATCCCAATTGCTGATATTTCATTTCCTAAAGCGCCACGCTTTTATGAACGATCAACTAAAGATGGAATTCCGTATTCGCAAATAGCGACACTGCATGGATCGGATGTATTAGCCACAACAGTTTTGCAAACTTGCATACGCTATGAAAGTCGTCGCAAGACATGTAAGTTTTGTGCGATTGGTCAATCGCTGGCTGCAGGTCGAACCATAGCGCATAAAACACCGGAGCAATTAGCAGAGGTTGCTAAAGCTGCGGTCGAACTCGATGGAGTTAAGCACATGGTGCTTACTACAGGTACACCAGCAACTCCTGATCGAGGTGCACAAATTTTGGTTGATAGTGTGGTGGCGATTCGTGCAGCAGTAGATATACCGATTCAAGTTCAGTGCGAGCCTCCAGACACTGATCAGTGGTTTGCGCGCATGAAGGTCGCGGGCGTTGATACTTTGGGAATGCATTTAGAAGTTGTCACCCAAGAAGTGCGCGAACATATCATGCCGGGGAAAGCTACGGTATCGATTCAGCGCTACATGGAGAGCTTTAAAGAAGCAGTTACAGTATTTGGGCGTGGTCAGGTTAGTACCTACATTTTGGCAGGTTTGGGTGATACCAAAGAAGCGATACTCGAAATTTCTCAGCAGTTGGTGGACATGGGTGTGTATCCCTTTGTTGTGCCCTTTGTTCCTATCAGCGGCACACCACTCGAAGATCATCCTGCGCCGACACCTGAATTTATGAAATCGATTCTCGAGCCGCTGGCAAAAATCGTTAATGCCGCCGATATGCGTTCAACGGATATCAAAGCAGGTTGTGGTAAGTGCGGTGCCTGTTCGTCATTATCCGTGTACGAAAGCTAAATTCACCGGAGGTTCTATGCTAGGTATCGATGCTATCTGCGATTTACCAATGAGTTTTTCGCCATGCGAATTTCGCGTGAAGCTGGCAGAAAATGAATGGGAAAAGGAACAAGCCAGAAAATTACGCCGTGCTGTGTTTTGTATCGAACAGGGTGTATTTGTAGGTGACGATAGTGATGATCTGGATGATATCGCTTCTACCTTGGTTGCCGTGTCATGCGTAGGTGGTATGGCTGATCAGGTTGTCGGGACTGTACGGATACACACTCAGGGAGATGATCTTTGGTGGGGATCGCGTTTGGCGGTTCATCCGGCGTTTCGTCAGTATGGCCATCTTGGTGGTTCGTTAATACGTCTGGCAGTCAGTACGGCGCACGCACGCGGTGCACGAATTTTTTTGGCGCACGTGCAAATTCAAAACCAAATCTTATTTGAAAAATTACATTGGCGCGCTTTGAAAGAAAGCGTGCGCTTTGGTCGTCCGCATTGTTTGATGGAAGCTGATTTAGCACATTACCCTCCGTGCGCCGATCAGCTGTCGGGCTTAGTTACACGAAGCAGGAGTGCCGCGTGACGGCGAATGAATTAGAGAGTCTGACTCACGCTCTGTTGGCTGGCCGTGGATTTGCTCACAAAGTGGATATTGGCGACGTGTTGGGTTGTCTTGGTAAGGCCACGAGCGTGCAGCCTAATGGATTAGCCGAGGCGATTGCGGTGGGAGATGATTGCGCTGCGATTCCAGATGGTGATGGTTACTTGTTATTTGCGATCGAAGGTTTCGTTGAGGATTTTGTTAAACGCATGCCATGGTTTGCTGGTTATTGCGGTGTGATGGTGAATGTCAGTGATATTGCTGCTATGGGTGGTCGACCGATTGCTGTTGTTGATGCACTTTGGAGTCGTGGCATGCATCCCGCTGATGAAGTATTAAAGGGTATGGCAGAAGCATCATCGCGTTATGGTGTGCCCGTTGTGGGTGGTCATACTAATAATCGTAGCGAGCGAGGCCAATTGGCAGTGGCAATCTTAGGTAGAGCAAAAAAACTACTAACAAGTTTTGACGCACGCCCTGGTGATGTATTGGTGATGGCGATTGATTTGCG
>JBEDHZ010000073.1:0-9503 GCA_041173845.1 Pseudomonadota bacterium | reverse complement strand
GCATTAAAAAAAGAAGGCGAATCAGGTCGTCGCAAGATTACGCAGTACACGCGTTACGGGACATTAGTACTGGCTACTTTTCAAGCGGTTGGTATAGCAATCGCGCTTGAATCCCAGGCAAGGTTAGTGATTGATCCGGGCATGGCTTTTCGCTTTACCACCGCAGTAACGCTGGTAACAGGCACTATGTTTTTGATGTGGTTGGGTGAACAGATTACTGAGCGTGGTCTTGGTAATGGAATCTCGATCATCATTTTTGCGGGTATTGCAGCGGGTCTGCCAAATGCATTGGGTGGTTTGTTCGAATTAGTTCGTACAGGATCGATGAACGCGTTGAGCGCGATTTTCATCTGTTTAGTTGTAGCGTTGGTGACTTACTTGGTGGTGTTCATCGAGCGTGGTCAGCGCAAGATACTCGTGAATTACGCAAAGCGTCAGGTTGGTAATAAGGTTTATGGCGGCCAAAGCAGCCATTTACCGTTGAAGTTGAATATGGCTGGAGTGATTCCGCCGATTTTTGCTTCATCGATTATTTTGTTTCCTGCGACGATTACCAGCTGGTTTACCTCAGGCGAGGCCGACAGCGTTGTAGTGAGGTTTTTGAAAGATTTGTCAGCATCATTGGCTCCAGGTGAGCCAGTTCATGCGTTGTTGTATGCAGCTGCAATTATTTTCTTTTGCTTTTTTTATACGGCACTGGTGTTTAACAGCAAAGAGACAGCAGATAATCTGAAGAAAAGCGGCGCTTTTGTTCCAGGTATCCGTCCAGGTGAGCAGACCGCGCGTTATATCGATCGCATTCTGACTCGTCTGACTTTAGCGGGCGCTGTGTATATAACGTTGATCTGTTTGTTGCCTGAGTTTTTGATCGCGCGTTGGAATGTACCGTTTTATTTTGGCGGCACTTCGTTGCTGATCATCGTGGTGGTTACGATGGATTTTATGGCGCAGGTACAAAATTATGTAATGTCGCAGCAATATGAATCTCTGCTGCGAAAGGCGAATTTCAAAGGCGGCATAGCGTCGCGTTGATATTAGAGACTAAGTACTTTATATGTCCAAGGATGACGTAATTCAGATGCAAGGTGAGATTCTTGAAAATCTCCCAAATGCAACCTTTAGGGTAAAACTGGAAAACGGGCATGTAGTACTCGGACATATCTCAGGAAAAATGCGAATGAACTACATCCGCATTCTTCCAGGCGACAAGGTGACAGTTGAACTGACACCGTACGATTTAAGCAGGGCGCGGATTGTATTCCGTACCAAGTAATTAGCTAGTAATTAGAAGACTGAAAGAAAGAGGGCCATCATGAAAGTGCTCGCATCAGTAAAGCGAATCTGCCGCAACTGTAAGATCATCAAGCGCAAGGGCGTTGTTCGAGTCATTTGTATCGAGCCGCGTCATAAGCAGCGCCAAGGTTAATTTAACGTTATTTATTGAGGAATAACGCATGGCACGTATTGCAGGGGTCAACGTCCCCAACCATCAACACACAGTAATTGGTCTGACAGCCATCTATGGCATTGGTCGTCCACGCGCGCACAAGATCTGTGCTGCGACCGGCGTACCAGTGACTAAGAAAGTCAAAGACCTGGATGACAGCGAGTTGGAAAAACTGCGCGATGAAATAGGTAAATTCATCGTTGAGGGTGACCTCCGTCGTGAGCTGTCGATGAACATCAAGCGACTAATGGACTTGGGTTGCTATCGTGGCCTGCGCCATCGTCGTGGCTTGCCATGTCGCGGTCAGCGTACTCGTACCAATGCACGTACCCGCAAGGGCCCGCGTAAAGCAGCGCAATCACTGAAAAAATAATCCCTTACCGGATTCTAGGAAATTATTATGGCAAAAGCACCCAACAACGCCGCTTCAGCACGCGTTCGCAAGAAGGTCAAAAAGAACGTTGCAGAAGGAATTGCGCATATCCATGCGTCATTCAATAACACCATCATCACGATCACCGATCGTCAGGGCAATGCTCTGTCATGGGCGACTTCGGGCGGTGCTGGCTTCAAGGGCTCACGTAAATCAACACCTTTTGCAGCGCAGGTTGCAGCCGAAGCGGCTGGTAAGGTAGCGATTGAGTGCGGCGTAAAAAATCTAGAAGTTCGCATTAAGGGCCCAGGTCCAGGTCGCGAATCAGCTGTTCGCGCACTGAATAGCCTCGGCATCAAGATCACGCAAATTCAGGACGTAACCCCCGTGCCGCATAACGGCTGCCGTCCTCCAAAGCGTCGTCGTATCTAAACAAGTTTTTGCAGTATCTGCAGGTGACCCGCCGTTGTGGCGGGTTTTGTTCTGAAGACCACCGTCTGGCAGTAAGCAGGCCAGACTAGCGCCTAACAGCTTCGCTGTGTGGGGCGTCATACAAAGGAGAAATCGTGGCACGTTATATTGGACCTAAAGCAAAATTATCACGTCGTGAAGGTACCGACTTATTCCTAAAGAGCGCACGTCGCTCACTTGATTCGAAGTGCAAACTTGATTCAAAGCCTGGTCAACATGGCCGCACTTCAGGCGCTCGTACTTCCGACTTCGGAAATCAGCTGCGTGAAAAACAAAAAGTTAAACGTATCTACGGTGTACTCGAGCGTCAGTTCCGTCGCTATTTTGCAGAAGCCGATCGCCGCAAAGGCAACACCGGCGAAACATTGCTGCAGCTGCTAGAAGCTCGTCTGGATAACGTAGTTTATCGCTTGGGATTTGCTTCTACTCGCGCTGAAGGCCGTCAGTTGGTATCGCACAAAGCGATCACTGTTAACGGTAACGTAGTAAATATCGCTTCGTATCAGGTCAAGGTGGGCGATGTAGTTGCGATTCGTGAAAAAGCTAAAAAACAAGTTCGTATTGCTGAAGCTTTGTCGCTTGCAGAACAAGTTGGCTTCCCTATGTGGGTGTCAGTCGATGCGAAGAAAATGGAAGGCTCACTCAAGAGCTGGCCAGATCGTGCGGACTTCAATCAAGAAGTCAACGAGTCACTGATCGTCGAATTGTATTCACGCTAATTTCCCGGCGTCAGAGCCAGTGGTTCTGACGCCTTTCGATATTCCATCAGCCTTATCGGCGTAACGAGCCGAGGGTATTGAAAGGACATTCATGCATAACAATCTGTTGAAGCCACGAATTATTGAAGTTGAACCACTCGGTTTGGGTCATGCCAAAGTCGAGATGGAGCCGTTTGAGCGCGGTTATGGCCATACGCTGGGCAATGCTTTGCGTCGCGTTTTGTTGTCGTCGATGGTTGGCTATGCGCCGACCGAAGTGACGATCGCTGGCGTAGTGCACGAGTATTCATCGCTGGACGGCGTTCAGGAAGACGTAGTCGATATTCTGCTCAACCTCAAGGGTGTAGTGTTCAAGCTGCATAGCCGTGACGAAGTCACGCTGACGTTGAAGAAAGAAGGCGAAGGCGCAGTACTCGCATCCGATATCGATCTGCCACACGATGTGGAATTGATCAATCCGGATCACGTGATTGCGCACCTGACCCCAGGTGGCAAGCTCGATATGCAAGTCAAAGTTGAGAAGGGCCGTGGTTACGTGCCTGGTAATGTACGTCGTTTAGCTGAAGATGCAAACAAGACCATTGGCCGCATCATTCTTGACGCTTCATTTTCACCTGTTAAGCGTGTGTCGTACTCTGTTGAGTCTGCCCGTGTTGAACAGCGTACCGACTTAGACAAGTTGGTGATGAATATCGAGACCAATGGCGTTATTACACCCGAAGAAGCGATTCGTCAGTCAGCACGCGTGTTGGTTGATCAATTGAATGTCTTTGCAGCACTCGAAGGTACAGAAACTGCTGCAGAGGTGCCATCGCGCGCTCCGACAGTTGATCCTATCCTGTTGCGCCCAGTGGATGATCTCGAACTCACTGTTCGCTCAGCTAACTGTCTCAAGGCCGAGAACATTTACTACATAGGTGATCTGATTCAGCGTAGCGAAAACGAATTGTTGAAGACGCCAAATCTGGGTCGTAAGTCACTCAATGAAATTAAAGAAGTACTTGCCTCACGTGGTCTCACGTTAGGTATGAAACTCGAGAACTGGCCACCGGCTGGTCTTGATAAGTAAATCGAGAAATTTTCTCGAACGTTTAAATAATTTACCGGCCCGCGCAACCACTTAAACTCTCGAAAAGAGAATTTAGTTAAGCGATAGAAGAGCTGGATCTAATACTCTGAAAAGGAATTGTCATGCGTCATCGTCATGGACTTCGTAAGTTAAATCGTACCTCCTCACATCGCTTAGCGATGTTGCGCAACATGACTGTATCGTTGCTGCGTCATGAGGCTATCAAGACCACTCTGCCAAAAGCCAAAGAATTGCGCCGCGTAATAGAGCCGATTCTCACTTTGGGCAAAACAGATACACTGGCAAACAAACGTCTCGCTTTTAGCCGTTTGCGCGATCGTGAAATGGTCGTCAAGTTATTTGCTGAGCTTGGCCCACGTTACGCTAATCGCAATGGCGGTTATCTGCGTATTTTAAAGATGGGTTTCCGTGTCGGCGACAATGCACCTATGGCCTATGTTGAATTGCTGGATCGTCCTGAAGTGGCAGATTCTGCAGAGTAAGCTAAGCTGTAATGCACTAACATCAAAAGCCAGGCATGCCTGGCTTTTGTGCTTCTAATCACGCTATCTCAAAATTACAGGGCGATGTATGCATGTATTGAGTGTTCAGCATCTGCATAAATCCTATGGCCAAGGCGCTCAGCGACATGAGGTCGTCAATGACTTGTCCTTCAGTTTGCGGCCGGGGGAGTGTTATGGATTACTTGGCCCTAACGGTGCCGGTAAAACCACGACGTTGAAGCTTTGCTTGGGGCTCAGTGAACCTGATAGCGGAAGCATTATGCTTGGCGGGCATCACATACCGGCAGAGGCGCGCCGCGCTCGTATGCGCGTCGGTGTGGTGCCTCAGATGGATAGCTTGGATCCTGATTTCACCGTAGAAGAAAATTTATTGGTGTATGGACGCTACTTCGGTATGAGCGATAAGCAAGTGCATGACCGGATTGATTGGTTGCTAGAGTTCGCTACGCTTACTGCAAAACGAAAAGCGCAGATAGGCGAACTTTCGGGCGGCATGAAACGGCGCCTAACTTTAGCTCGAGCCTTGGTGAATGATCCTGAATTAATATTTATGGATGAGCCAACGACAGGTCTAGATCCACAAGCGCGCCACGTGATGTGGGAGCGGCTTAAAACTTTATTGGCATCGGGGAAAACCATATTGTTGACAACGCACTTCATGGATGAAGCAGAGCGGTTGTGTGATCGACTGGCTGTCATTGATCAAGGGCAGTTAATTGCTGAGGGTGCGCCGCACGATCTAATCGCTGAACACATTGAGCCGCAAGTGGTTGAAGTTTATGGCGACAACGTGGCTGAATGGATAGCCCAAGCGCGTCCACTTGCCGATCGCGTGGAACTGAGTGGCGAAACAGCATTTTGCTATACCCGTCAAACCGATGCATTACTCAAAAATCTTTCAGAACAAAGTGGCCTGCGTTATTTACATCGCCCAGCTAACTTAGAAGATTTATTTTTAAAGCTCACCGGACGCGAGATGCGGGATTAGTAGCGATCATGAGTAATCGAATTTATCAACTACCTTCGTTCAGTCTGCGTTTTTTCCCAGTCTGGCGTCGCAACTTTCTCGTTTGGCGCAAGCTCGCAATTGCAAGCGTGATAGGAAATATCGCTGAGCCACTGATCACCTTAGTCGCTTTTGGATATGGCTTGGGTAGCCTTTTGAACGAGATTAACGGCGTTCGCTACATAGAGTTTTTAGCCAGCGGTGCTATTTCTATGTCGGTCATGATGGCTGCCTCATTCGAGGCGCTGTATTCAGCCTTTTCGCGTATGCATGTTCAAAAAACCTGGGAGTCGTTATTAAATACTCCGCTGGATTTAGATGACATTGTGTTGGCTGAAATGCTGTGGGCAGCTAGCAAGGCCATGATTTCTGGTATGGCCATATTAGGAGTACTTTTTTTATTAGGAATAGGGCTGCATCCAACGACGCTATTAGTGCCGCCAATGTTGTTCTTGGTTGGATTGACCTTTGCGTCGATCGCATTAGTTGTAAACGCTATTGCGCGCGGCTATGATTTCTTTACCTACTATTTCACGCTGATGCTAACGCCAATGATTTTTGTGTCTGGCGTTTACTACCCCGTCAGCCAGTTACCATCCTGGCTACAGCCGCTTGCTCAGATTTTGCCGCTCGGCGTTGCTGTTCAAGTTGTGCGACCATTGTTGCTCGGCCAGTTGCCAGTATCAGCCTTGCCCAATATTTTCATCTTGATGTCCTATTGTTTTTTCGGTTTTTATCTAGCCACCATATTGACTCGGCGTCGCTTGCTGAAATAGCTATCTATCAAGCCCATGGAACAAGCTCTACTCGTATTAACTAATGTGCCTGACGTGGACTGTGCGAAATTGGTAGCAAGGACACTGGTCGAATCGCGCTTAGCGGCATGCGTCAACCTATTGCCTGCTGTTCAGTCAATATATCGTTGGCAAGGGCAGATAGAAGAAGCAACTGAAATCCCTTTACTAATTAAAACATCGTCTCAGCACTACGATAGTTTGCAGCAAGCGATTGTGAAACTGCATCCATACGATGTTCCAGAAATTATTGCTATACCCATCGTTGCTGGTTATGCGCCATATCTACAGTGGATAGCTAATGAAACAGCGAAAGAAAATCATGCGTAATTGGGTTTGTTCGCTATTCTGTTTAATCGGCTTACTTGGTTTGCTTGCAGCCCCCAGCCAGGCGGAAGATGATTTTTTGTCTCCTGAAAAAGCATTTCGCGTAAGCGCTCGACTGCTCGATGCAAAATCGATTGAGGTGAGTTTTCAGATTGCCGAAGGCTATTACCTGTATCGCGAACGGCTCACATTTAAGGTAGAAGGCGGGTCGCTAGGAGTGCCTGATATACCTCATGGAAAAGTGAAATTTGATCCAAACTTTGAAAAAGAAGTTGAAACCTTCAGGCAGCAATTAATCGTTCGTATTCCGGTTGATAGTAGCGATAAATTCAAACTTACCGTCGGCAACCAGGGATGTTCTGATAAAGGTTTGTGTTATGCGCCCATGGAAACCATTTTCCGGCTTTCCAACCTGTCGATAAAAACCCAAGAGACATCGAGTGCTAGCGATACTAAAGCTGCTAATGCACCAGTGAAGCAAGAGCAGGATGGAGAGATTGGTCGCATCCAGTCATCGCTAGCGAGTGGGAAATTATCGCTAATACTTCCCTTATTTTTCTTGTTGGGTTTGGGATTGTCATTGACGCCATGCGTATTGCCTATGGTGCCAATTTTGTCTTTCATCATTGTGGGCGAAGGTGCGCAAACCAGTCGTGGACGTGGCTTCATACTGTCTTTATCTTATGCTTTGGGTATGGCTTTCGTTTATACCGCTCTAGGAATAGCTGCCGGTCTGTTAGGAGAGGGTTTGGCCGCTGCGTTACAAAAACCCTGGTTGCTAACATCGTTTGCATTACTGATTGCGGTCATGTCACTCGCAATGTTTGATGTCTATCAGTTGCAAATGCCAGCTTCATTACAATTACTGTTGACGAAAATGTCAGAGCGACAGAAGGGCGGAAAATTACTAGGCGTATTCATTATGGGAGCACTGTCGGCGCTCATCGTGGGTCCTTGTGTGGCGGCGCCCTTGGCGGGTGCGCTGGTGTATATCAGCCAGACTCGTAATGTAATTATTGGTGGAAGTGCCTTGTTTGTTATGGCTCTAGGCATGAGCGTGCCTTTGCTTTTGTTGGGCTTGTCGGCAGGTACGCTGTTGCCACGTGCAGGGCAATGGATGAAAGTAGTTAAGCCATTGTTTGGCGCGCTAATGCTGGCACTGGCGTTGTGGATGGTCGCATCCTTAATTCCATCGTGGGTATTGATGGCGGGATGGGGCTCACTCGCCATTGCTTATGGAATTTTTATAGTGCTGTCGGGTCACTTAGGTTGGCTTCCTAAAATTGTTGGCGTGGTGTTTGTATTGCTTGGTGCTGTGCAGTGGATAGGTATTGCGACGGGGAGTGATAATCCCTTTGCGCCTTGGTCGAATTTACGAGGCGAGCGCACACACAAGACTGAATTTAAAAAAATCAAAAATGTCGATGAGTTAGATCGTGCATTGGCCGGCGCTGGTGGCAAAGTAGTGATGTTGGATTTTTATGCGGACTGGTGCGTGTCATGCATCGAAATGGAAAAACTCACGTTTACTGACCCGGCAGTTAAGCAGGTGATGGATCAGATGCTGCTATTGCAAGCAGACGTCACAGCGAATGATGCTGAAGATAAGAGCTTACTTAAGCGTTTTGGATTATTCGGTCCGCCAGGAATAATTTTCTTTGATCGCAGTGGTCAAGAAAATCTTGAGGCCCGAGTTATCGGATTTAAAACCCCTGACTATTTTTTGCAGCGTTTGCAACAAGTCCAGGCGCAACCAGTCAGCTCTAAATAGCCAATGGCTATTTAGATAGATCGATAGTGTATTTTCTGGCTTCAACCAATCCGGTTATAGTGGTTGCCTTTTCAAGGGCGAATTAGTTCAAATTAGTTCACATAGGAGATCAAAATGACACTTAAACTTGGCGATACCGCACCAGATTTTGAGCAGGATTCTTCTATTGGTAAGATTCACTTTCATAAATGGGCTGGTGATTCATGGGTGGTTTTATTTTCGCACCCTGCCGATTTCACACCGGTATGCACAACCGAATTGGGTTTGACCGCCAAATTAAAGCCGGAATTTGATAAGCGTAATGTCAAAGCGATTGCACTTTCTGTCGACCCTGCAGATAAGCACACGAGTTGGATTAAAGATATCGAAGAAACTCAAAAAACAGTCGTGGGTTTCCCTATTGTTGCTGACGCTGATAAATCAGTATCAACGCTCTACGACATGATTCATCCCAATCAGTCTGAAACAGCGACGGTGCGTTCTTTGTTTGTGATTGACCCAAAGAAAAAAGTACGTTTGACCATTACCTATCCGATGAGTACTGGTCGTAACTTCGATGAAGTGTTGCGTGTTATCGATGCGCTTCAACTAACCGATGCGTACACCGTGGCCACGCCGGGTAACTGGAAAGACGGAGATGATGTAATCATCCCTTTATCCGTACAAGATGAGGCAGTGATTAAGCAAAAATATCCTAAAGGCTATCGTTCGCCTAAGCCTTATTTGCGTATCACGCCTCAACCAAACAAATAAGAGTTTTAACTTTTCTTTTCATTCGATGAGCTACTTGACAGGGGTTGTGTCGTAGTTGATTGCTCAGGGCGTGCCGCCGTAGGTTTGGCGGCGCGCCATCCACTGCTGGTAGAGCTGCTACTAGATTTATTTTTATCGGATACAGTATCTGGTAACGATTCCCCTGAATCGGGATCAGATGGGAAGGTAGAAAAAACAAATTCTTCTTCCGACATTGACGACTCTTCTTCAATAAGAGGCTGTTTGGCG
>JBEDHZ010000072.1:0-9544 GCA_041173845.1 Pseudomonadota bacterium | reverse complement strand
AGTGTTTGATCCTGATAGCAGCATGCTGCGCGGCTTTCTTGCCGGCGTTGCTGAGCATCTTATAGCGGGTGGTGAAGCATGGTTAGTACTTTCAGATTTGGCTGAACGATTGGGATTGCGCAGCCGCGATGAATTATTGGAATGGATTAAGCTGGGTGGATTGAACGTAGTAGAGCGCATAGATACTCGCCCTACGCACAAAAAAATAACTGATGAAAATGATCCATTACATACAGCACGTGCATCTGAAGTAACGTCCCTATGGCGTCTTACAACAATGTGATTTATGGCTTTTTAAGGAACTTTTGCTGCTAAGTGGTTACGGAATGTTCCCTAGTCTTTGAGAGATTGGACATTCTATGAGTATGTTTTCTAAAATTAATCCAAGAGATTACACGCCAATAAATCAAGATAATTCATCGCACGATACTGATATACCTGAATCGACTACGAACAGTAGCATCCTGCCTGCACTGGTTCAGCCTTCACCTAATACCGAGCAGCATAAAAAATTATTAGAGCAAAATTTCATTAATACGATTCCGCTTGAAGTGCGTCTTCAGGTACTCAATTTTATTGTGCGTAATCGTCATCCTGCTGTCGCAAACGAGGATCTCATAAGCTATGCCAAAACGTGTAAGAGCGCTTTAGCTGACGTAGAGGAATACCATGTCGCGTCAGGTCAGCCACATCAATCGCTATTAGCCAGCCGTACACTGATAAAAAAAGCATGGGAAAAAGCAGTATCGAATGGCTTTCTCAATCGGGCAAACGTATTCCAAGATGAATTGAAAAAACTTGCTACTTCATATAAAGCAATTTATCTTGATGCGCGCACGCTGAGCTCTTATTTTAGACAAATTGAATTTAGCATACGACTAACTCTGCCCTCAAGCCCAGTACGACTAGGACCGGAATCTATTGCTGCGGTTATGCATGCGGATAGACTAGAATTTATTCATCTCAAATTAGGCTTCAATACGGTTGAATTTCATGGGATAGAAGAAACCGAATATTTTAAAAAATGCCTTACTGAACTGATGTTGGCGTCGAAAGACCGCCTTCAACGAGGGATAAAATTACCTGAATTTTTTTTGGACGTATCTGGACTCAAACTATCGGATCTTTTTTTTCGATTAGAAAAAGCAAAGGACAAGGCAGGGCTAAGCCATAGTTTTAAAATTTCAGGCTTGTCCCTGACGAGTATCGCAGCGAGTCGTCTTATTGAAATCCTATCATCCTCAGAAAACCATGTTTTCCGAATAAATAACGGCTATGATTTGTCTACGGATAAATGGTTAAGTTGCTTTAAAAAATTACCACAGCTGAAGTACCTTCATTTAGAAGGTTGGCCTAGCGATGCGATGGCTGAGGGTCTTATTCGGTGGCTAAAAAAATACCAGCAACTTGAAGAGTTGCATCTATCTAACTGTGGTTTACACGCTGATTCAGTGCGGAAGCTATGTCGAGTTCTTAAACACAGTAGTCAATTGAAATGCCTTGGCCTCGATGGCTACCAGTTTTTTGACGTCAAAGCGGAAGCGGACCTTGCCAAGTTGTTGGAAAATAATTCTGATCTAAAGATTATTTTTGGGAAAAAAATTGCTACCGACAGTCCGTTGGAGTTCTATCGTCTGGATGGTCGCGTCATTTGCGAACGCTATCACAAAGAAATGCGTGATTTCCCTGAGATTTATGGTGAACTGGATTTTTTTTCAAGCGCTAATCAATGAGGATTGATATTTTTCTAACGGGGTACTTGATCAACCTGAGTTGTTATCAATACTGGACTAGTCACATCCGGCTGCCACAGGCGCTATAATCAAGGTTGCTGTAGTCATTACAGCCAAACGCTAGGGGTCTCGGTGGGTTTGCCGAGTGAGATATACCCTTGAACCTGATCTGGGTAATGCCAGCGTAGGGAAGCGACGGTCGAGTCCTCATTCTCCTCATCGTGCTTTCTTCGCTGTTTTGAGCAAAGGAAGTCCATGAACGCCAATCCTCAATTCTTAGCTGCGACGGCCACAGTCGATGAAGCCGCCATTCAGCCCTTGCCGAATTCACGCAAGATTTATGTGTCTGGTTCGCGTCCCGATATCCGTGTACCCATGCGTCAAATTACGCAGAGCGATACACCAGCCTCCTTTGGTGCAGAAAAAAATCCACCCGTGTTTGTGTATGACACCTCAGGTCCTTACACCGATCCCACTGTCAAGATAGATATACGTTCAGGTTTAGCGCCATTGCGCGCTGCCTGGATAGCAGAGCGCAACGATACCGAAGAGTTGTCAGGTCCTACTTCCGATTATGGTATTGAACGTTTGAGCGACCCCAAATTAGCTGAGCTGCGTTTTAATTTACATCGCAAGCCTCGTCGTGCCAAAGCAGGTAAGAACGTCACGCAGATGCATTACGCGCGCGCTGGCATCATCACACCAGAAATGGAATACATCGCTATTCGCGAAAATCTTTGTCGCAAAGAGTACCTAGAAAATCTGAAATCCTCTGGCCCGAATGGTGCCAAGTTAGCTGACTTAATGGGTCGTCAGCACCCAGGCCAATCGTTTGGAGCGGCGATACCCGCAGAAATCACTCCTGAATTTGTGCGCAGTGAAATTGCGCGTGGTCGCGCCATCATTCCAAACAACATCAATCACCCAGAAAGTGAGCCTATGATCATAGGCCGAAATTTTCTGGTGAAGATTAATGCCAACATCGGTAATTCAGCGGTGACTTCATCGATTGGTGAAGAAGTTGAAAAAATGACTTGGTCGATACGTTGGGGCGGCGATACCGTAATGGATTTATCGACGGGTAAGCATATTCATGAAACCCGCGAATGGATTATTCGTAATTCACCGGTGCCGATTGGTACCGTGCCGATTTACCAAGCCTTAGAAAAAGTAAATGGCAAGGCGGAAGATCTGACGTGGGAAATTTTCCGCGATACCTTAATTGAGCAAGCCGAGCAGGGTGTGGATTACTTCACGATTCATGCTGGCGTTTTGCTGCGTTATGTACCACTCACTGCTAAGCGTATGACAGGTATCGTTTCGCGCGGCGGCTCTATTATGGCGAAGTGGTGTTTAGCGCATCACAAAGAATCGTTCTTGTATGAACATTTCGAAGACATCTGCGAAATCATGAAAGCCTACGATGTAGCTTTCTCATTAGGCGATGGTCTGCGTCCAGGTTCTATCTATGACGCAAACGATGAAGCGCAACTAGGTGAATTAAAAACTTTGGGTGAATTAACGCAGATCGCCTGGAAGCATGATGTGCAAGTCATGATCGAAGGTCCTGGTCATGTGCCCATGCATATGATTAAAGAAAATATGGATTTGCAGTTGGAGCAGTGTCACGAGGCGCCGTTTTATACCTTAGGCCCGCTAACGACCGATATCGCTCCTGGCTACGATCACATCACGTCTGGCATTGGCGCTGCACAAATCGGTTGGTATGGCACAGCCATGCTGTGCTACGTAACACCGAAAGAACATTTAGGTTTGCCGAATAAAGTGGATGTGAAAGACGGCATCATCACGTATAAGATTGCAGCCCATGCAGCCGATCTGGCCAAAGGCCATCCCGGTGCGCAGATACGCGATAACGCCTTATCCAAAGCACGTTTTGAATTCCGCTGGGAAGACCAATTTAATCTTGGTCTCGATCCCGATAAGTCGCGTGAATTTCATGATGAAACGCTGCCTAAAGACTCTGCCAAAGTGGCGCACTTTTGCTCTATGTGCGGGCCGCATTTCTGCTCGATGAAAATCACACAGGAAGTACGCGACTATGCCGAGAAGCAGGGGATTACTGAAATCGAAGCCTTGAAAAAGGGTATGGAAGTCAAGGCCGTGGAGTTTGTTAAAAGCGGCTCTGAGCTCTATCGCAAACAGTGATGCACGTATCATGATTGTCATTGAGCTCAACGGCGAATCACGCTCGGTAGAAAAAGATCACTCGGTGCAGGATTTGGTCAGTGCCTTGGCATTGACTAATCAAGCATTAGCGATTGCCGTTAATCGTGAAGTCGTACCCCGAGCGCAGTGGACAAACTATCGCTTCTCAGACGGTGACAAAGTCGATGTGGTGCGCGCCATAGGCGGCGGGTGATTTCAGTACTTGAGGCGATGCGTAAAGAATCAGACTAAGGATTAGCCAACACCATGAATGACTCACAACACACTGGCCTGACCATCGCAGGTAAAACGTATAGTTCACGTTTACTGGTGGGTAGCGGCAAATACAAAGATTTGGAACAGACGCGGCTTGCAACTGAAGCCAGTGGTGCAGACATTATTACCGTGGCTATTCGGCGAGTAAATATTGGTCAGGATCCGAATGCGCCGAGTTTGTTAGATGCCGTGCCGCCATCTCGCTACACCATTCTTCCGAATACAGCGGGCTGCTACAACGCTAAAGATGCTGTGTATACGTTGCAGTTGGCGCGTGAATTATTGAATGGTCATACGCTGGTGAAGCTCGAAGTTTTAGGCGATGAAAAAACGTTATTCCCGAATATGCCCGAAACTTTGAAGGCAGCTGAGACTTTAGTAAACGATGGTTTTGATGTAATGGTGTACTGCAGTGACGATCCTATACAAGCAAAAATGCTGGAAGAGATAGGCTGCTGTGCTGTGATGCCGTTAGCCTCTTTGATCGGTTCGGGAATGGGTATTTTGAATCCGTGGAATTTATCCCTGATCATCGAGCAAGCGAAGGTACCCGTACTAGTTGATGCCGGTGTGGGCACAGCATCAGATGCAGCGATTGCGATGGAATTGGGTTGTGATGGTGTGCTGATGAATACCGCTATCGCTGGCGCACAAGATCCTATACGTATGGCGCGCGCAATGAAGCTTGCAGTTGAGGCCGGACGTGAGGCTTTTCTGGCAGGACGTATCCCTCGTAAATTTGCTGCATCACCCTCGTCACCTATGGCTGGCCGCATTGCATGAAAAAAGCCTGCGTGCTTGTATTCGCCGGACTCGATCCTAGCGGTGGGGCGGGAATACAAGCCGATATACAGGCCATTAGCGATGCAGGTGCGCATCCGCTACCGATCATTACTGCATTGACGGTGCAAGATAATCAGCACGTGCATGCAGTGCATCCCGTCGCCACGTCGATTTTAGTTGATCAAGTTAATGCGTTGATAGCGCACGATACTGCCATTGATGCTATCAAGATTGGCATAGTAGGCAGCTTAGCCAATGCGCAAGCGATAGCGGATGCAATCGCCAAAATAAGAAAATTAAATCCCACATTGCCGGTAGTGCTCGACCCCGTGTTAGCCAGTGGCCATGGTGATGTGCTTACTAAAGGTGATGCTGTGCAAGCGATTGCGCCATTGCGCACTCTTGCCACGATCATCGTGCCAAATTTGCCTGAAGCACGTGCTTTGTGTGAAAGCGTTGATCAACTAGCATTACAGGCAAAACGATTACTTCAAGATTCGCCTCACGTGATGATTAAAGGTGGTCATGGTGAGGGTGATGAGATCATAAACACTTGGTTCCATGAGAATCGTAAACATGAGTGGCATTGGCCACGTTTGTCGGGCGACTATCACGGCTCAGGTTGTACGTTGGCGTCTGCCATTTCAGCCCGATTAGCTCAGGGCGACTCAATGGAAGCCGCTTTAGATGCTGCACAAAATTACACTCAGCATAGTCTTGCTAATGCTTACGCTATCGCAGCGGGCCAGCAGATACCCAATCGTTTGAAGGAGATGTCATGAAAGGTCTTTATCTGGTAACTCCT
Source organism: Pseudomonadota bacterium (assembly GCA_041173845.1). Lineage (GTDB taxonomy): Bacteria > Pseudomonadota > Gammaproteobacteria > Burkholderiales > Burkholderiaceae_D > Pernthalerella. Next base: position 3,778 of record JBEDHZ010000072.1, on the reverse strand, counting down.
GATTGGGATGACACTGAACGATTAATCGCAGTTAGCGAGCAAGCGATACGCGGCGGTGCGAGCTTACTTCAATATCGTCACAAAACGGCTAGCGAACCTGTGCGCCAAGAGCAAGCAGCAGCGTTATTAGAACTATGTCGCCGGCTCAATGTTCCACTTATTATTAATGATCATCTTGACTTATGTGAAGCCATTGACGCGGATGGCATACATGTAGGTGGAACCGATGCATCGGTGGCGAGTATGCGAGCACGACTCGGTGCATCGAAAATTGTGGGCGCATCTTGTTATGGGGATCTGCAGTTAGCTCGCGATGCGCAAGCCTCGGGGGCTAGTTATGTGGCTTTTGGTGGATTTTATCCTTCGCGGGTAAAAAAATATGCAGTGACCACAGCTCCCAACATTATTACCCTAGCATTGAATGAATTAAATCTGCCTATCTGCGTCATCGGCGGTATGACACCAGAAAATAGTCGCGTATTGATCGATCATGGTGCTCACATGGTGGCAGCGATTAGTAGTGTTTACTCGGCAGATAATCCGTACTTAGCAGCTACAAATTTTTCTCAAATGTTTCGATAATCGACCGATTGATGCGATTATCAAATAGCACACCATCAAAATCTCATCCTCTTTAATGACGATTTATTAATCGTTCATTTCTCTTTCTAATTCTCTATCTTGCAGTTTAATTTTTCGTGTTGATTTAAACGAAAAAAGGAACTTGTTTCGCCATCTTGCTACTCAACGGCATCTTAGCTTGCAATCACTGATTAATTTATTAGTCTTGCGTGCGCTTTAAATTGTTGAGTATGAAGGAGCCTTAATTGGCCAATCAATTATCTGATTTGCAGCATCTGATTCGTCAGTTAGGCCCGAGCCTCCCTGAGATTTCAACCATCATTGAAGAAGATTTAGATGAGTGGCAAATTATTTTTCATTCTGGACTATTACTGCAAATCAGCTGGCAAGAAACCCCTGCACGAGTGCTCTTGTGTTGCGCCATAGGTAAACCTGACGAGACTCAACGCGAAAAAATATTCGCGCGGCTTTTAAATATGAACCTATTGCTCCAGGGTGTAGCTAACCTAATGCTGGCACTTAGTTCGCCTGAAGACGATGTGATTTTAATCGGTGAGATTGATGCCGCTGCGATCTCACTAGAGGTGCTACAGGAAGAAATTACAGAATACCTGCGTTATGCAGCACGGTTTTCGGAGTTAATTAATGAACCAGAAACTGCCGGTCAAGAAGTGGATTTTGCCTTTGCAACGAATAATGAATTACTAAGAGCTTAATTTTTAGATAGAAGGAATAATCATGACTACTGCTACCTCAACCAATTTACCTCGCGTATTAACACCTACGGCTGAGTATTTTCCTCACGACGGAGCCGCTTTTGTCAGGCTGACTCCGAGCAAGAGTTTAAAAAATGCGGCGATTATCTATGAATCAATTAAAAATCTTCCGGATAAAACTTTGATCCGGGGTGATTTTGATAGGCATACACGTCCCTACATTTTCTTTCCTAAACGACCCAAGAAACAAATTGGGAAAACGAATCATTTACATCCTGTAGAAGCAAAAAATATAGAGGCAGGAAGAAAAGAAATGATCAATTTTTTATCTTCAATTGTGCTTGAAAGTCATGTTTTACAAAACACAGATAGTAAAGTCTCGCAAGCAGCGCTGGATCTGAAGAAAAATGTAGCTTCTACGATTGATGACCAAACAGACTTTAAAGTGGGTGATATCAAAAAGTCTCTGAATATTTTGGCAAATGCTTACTATCTTGATGAGGTAAGAAAAAAAACCTCCCCGCATCGTTTGCTGGGTAGACAAGTCACTAAAATTCAAAATCAACGTTTAAGGCAGTTCGTTGCTATATCTAAAGAAAAAGCCGATGAAATATACACAGCCATCAGAGGCAATTTAAAAAAGTACGATGTGCAGCCCGAAATGGGTTTGTTTGCTATAAAAGTGATGATCAAGGGGTTCTTGGATCAAGACTCTGTATCGTCAAAATCATTTGCAAGCTATGTTCGTCAGCATGCCGATGATCCTGATATACAATTTTTTGCAAAAAGTTGGCTTGCTATTTCTCAGCCTATGCCTTCGGATGAGCGCATACAGTTTTCAACTGAGCCTTGGGCAAAAGAGTTAGATAGACTCTGTGAAATTGTTGTGAAATCAAATCGGCGCAGTACGCGGGTGATGGCGGCAGATACTGTAAGTGATGCTGTAACTCCTGCTAAAGTGGTTTTGCATCAAAGCACATCAAAGCAGTCGATAGGTATACCCAAGACAGTCAAGCCGGTTTATTCCAGTTTAAAGACAGAAGATACCGAGGATTCCACTTCATTTCCAAGTTCGCCCTATCAGCCAAAACAGCCGATCTCATCATCGTCTGCCTCGGCGGGTGAGGCGCGCTTATATCCATCCTTGGCTTCGGAGCAAGCACCAGAATCTTTATTAATTCCTGTATCTCCAAAACTATCGGATTATTTTAACGAAGTGTCGCAGCAGGACGATCCGGATTCAGCACTTAGCGCGCAATCGACACTGTCACCCACCAACGAAAAAACGATTCCGATGTCAATAGGTGCGAGATTCAGATCACAATTATCAGCCCTTAGTCGCAGTGTCTTGCCGTCACTTGAATCGGAGGCTAGTCTGAATCAAAGCGAGAAGACCCGCCTATTAAATAATGCTGAGGAAACCAGCAATGACCTCAGCGAATCACTACCGACTGAAGAAAAAATGTAAATCATGCATGGGTAAATAATCGGGACTGAGATTGGCGCATTGATTGCTTGCATCAGCATATAATCGCGGAATGCACAATCTTCTGCTCCACCTCAATCCCGAACAACTCGCTGCCGTCACACTACCCGCCCAACCGGCGCTAATACTCGCCGGTGCGGGCTCGGGTAAAACCCGAGTGCTCACCACCCGCATAGCCTGGCTCATTCAGACATCGCAAGTTTCTCCGGCCGGGGTGCTAGCCGTCACCTTTACCAACAAAGCCGCCAAAGAAATGCAGGCGCGCTTGTCGACAATGTTGCCTATCAATACACGCGGTATGTGGATAGGTACTTTCCATGGCTTGTGTAATCGGTTACTGAGAGCGCACTATCGCGATGCTGCGTTGCCTCAGACATTTCAGATTTTAGATTCTCAGGATCAGATGTCGGCTATCAAGCGTCTTTTAAAGCGCTTGAATGTGGATGACGAAAAATACCCCGCCAAGCACTTGATGTACTTCATCAATAGCGCGAAAGATCAAGGTCTCCGAGCCTCTGAAGTCGAGACGAGTGATGACTATCAGCGTAAATTTGCTGAGCTATACGCTGCCTATGACGATCAGTGTCAGCGTGAAGGTGTGGTCGATTTTGCTGAGCTTCTCCTTCGCAGCTATGAATTACTCACGCGCAATCAGCCCCTGCGTGAACATTATCAAGCGCGCTTTAAGCACGTACTGGTTGATGAGTTTCAGGATACGAATGATCTTCAATATAAATGGCTGAAACTATTAGCCGGTACGCAAGGTGCTGTATTTGCTGTTGGCGATGATGATCAAAGTATCTACGCTTTTCGTGGTGCGAATGTGGGCAACATGTCAGCGTTCGAACGTGAATATCACGTGGAAAATTTGATCAAACTAGAGCAGAACTATCGCTCCCATGGTCACATACTCGATACCGCGAATCAGCTGATTGCTAACAATAGCCGTCGCTTAGGTAAAAATCTTCGTACCGACGCAGGGCATGGTGAGCAA
>JBEDHZ010000071.1:0-12861 GCA_041173845.1 Pseudomonadota bacterium | reverse complement strand
CTCAGCCTGACAACACGGTACCAATACAATATAGCGAGCTTGTTTTTTTAAAGCAAAGCTAATCGCGTCATCCGTTGCGGTATCACAGGCATGTAACGCTGTCACGATATCGACTGTCGCAGGCAAATCCGTTGAAGTAATCGACTCAGCAACCGACAGCGGCAGAAAAGACATGCGATCAAATGCTAAATTCTTGGCTAGCGTCTGCGCGCGATCGACTAATTCGGGGCGAGTCTCAATACTGTAAATGTGTGAGTCATCATTGCGCTGTTTGAAAAATAAATCGTAGAGCATGAAACCCAGATACGATTTTCCAGCTCCATGATCGACCAGCGAAAGTGCATGACCGTCGCCTGCCAACTGCTTAAGCAGCGGCTCTATGAATTGAAGTAAGTGATAAACCTGCTTAAGTTTGCGGCGACTATCCTGATTCATTTTCCCGTCACGGGTCAGAATGTGTAAAGCCTTGAGCAACTCTATAGATTGATCGGGTCGAATGTCTAATTCAGGCATGAACGGCCGTGATGGAAAAATAAAACCACATGGTAAACCAAGAGAGTTTTAAACAATGGTTTAATCAAAACCTCTTAGCAAATCATTTGAGCTAATCATTAAACTACGGATTAATTTCGTTTGTCGACAATGCGGCGAGCTTTTCCTACCAAGGTACGCTCAACGCCATTCGGAGGCAATACAGTCACGACACATGAAATGCCAATCAATGATTTGATCATATGCTCTAACGAGGTACCGCCACGAATACCATCACCGTGCCGCACATCCTCGCGTGTTTCGACCAATACCTCTAACTGATCTAAGTGCATTTCACGCGTTAGCACCAACTGATAATGCGGCGCTAATGATGACTGCTGCAATAGCAATTCTTCGATTTGCGATGGAAATACATTCACACCACGGATGATCATCATGTCATCCGTGCGTCCAAGAATTTTCCCCATGCGCCGCATGCTGCGAGCGGTTGGCGGCAACAGCCAAGTCAAGTCGCGCGTGCGATAACGAATCACAGGCATCGCTTGTTTAGTCAGCGAGGTAAATACCAATTCGCCTGGCTGGCCATCGGCAACCACCTCGCCCGTCATTGGATTAATAATCTCTGGGTAAAAATGATCTTCCCAAATAACCGGACCATCTTTGGTCTCGATACATTCATTCGCTACGCCCGGACCCATCACTTCGGACAAACCGTAGATATCGACGGCATCGAGACCGGCGCGCTGCTCTATTTCAAGTCGCATCGATTCAGTCCAGGGTTCCGCCCCAAAAATACCTATACGCAAAGACGAAGCAGCAGGATCTAATCCTTGTCGTTCAAATTCTTCGATCAAGTTCAACATATACGACGGTGTGACCATGATGATATCAGGCCGGAAGTCATTAATTAGCTGAACTTGCTTTTCTGTCTGACCACCCGACATAGGAATCACTGTGCAACCTAACTTCTCCGCACCATAGTGCGCGCCTAGACCACCGGTAAATAAACCATAGCCATACGCCACATGCACGATATCGCCAGCACGCCCACCCGATGCGCGTATTGAGCGCGCTACCAGTGAGGACCACGTATCAATATCTTCTTGGGTGTAACCCACTACTGTCGGTTTACCCGTCGTACCAGAAGAGGCGTGAATACGCACAACCTGTTCGCGCGGCACAGCAAACATACCGAAGGGATAGTTGGCTCGTAAATCGGCTTTAGTCGTAAACGGAAATTTTGAAAGGTCGGATAAAGTTTTCAGATCATCAGGATGAATGCCCTGATCATCAAAACTTTTTCGATAATGCGGCACATTCGTGTACGCATGCTGCAATGTCGCTTTCAGTCGCTGAAGCTGCAGCGCCTGCAATTCATCTTGACTCGCTTTTTCTATCGGCTCGAGTTCTGAATAATTTGTCTGGGCGGACATCCCTGATCTCCTAATTTTTATGCGCTCTGTATAACGGATCCTGAGATCTGGTGAGATTTCCCACGCATCAGCGCTATTTTTTTTCCATCCGCATTGGTAACCACAACATCGTACACACCGGTTTTGCCGCTACGCGTTTGCTCAGTCGCATGCGCTTCAAGAATTTCACCTTCAAGAGCCGGCGCTAGAAACTCAATCGTACAACCCGCTGCTACTGTCTGCAGGTTATAACTATTACAGGCGAATGCAAACGTCGAATCCGCCAACGTAAAAATAAAACCGCCATGGCACGTCGCATGGCCATTCAGCATATCGGAGCGCACCCGCATCTGCATACGCGCAGAGCCTGGACCAACATCCACCAACTTTATGCCTAAGCCTTGGGTCGCATTATCGCGAGCATACATGTGCTCAGCACTCGCCTGAGCTAAGGTCTTAGGGTCGGTAGGCAAATTAGTGTTCATCAACTGTCCTGATCAAAATCGAGCACGAGTTTATCGGTCGTGGGGAATGCCTGACAGCTTAATACAAAGCCACGCGCCACTTCATAATCTTCGAGTGCGTAATTAGCATCCATATCGACTTGACCCTCAACCACTTTGCAACGGCAGCTGGCGCATATTCCACCTTTACAGGCATAGCGTAGATCAATACCCTGCTCTAAGCCTGCATCTAAAACGGATTGTTGATCACGACGCATCGTATAACGTTGGTGGTTACCATCAACGATAACAGTGACTTCACACACATCCGCAGAAATCGATGGGCCGACGGAGCGCTTGCGTGTCGTCTGCGCGCCTGCCACCCCAAATAATTCCATATGAATATGATCACCAGGTATACCAAATGACTTCAAGCACTCAGATACCTGAATCATCATGGTCTGTGGGCCGCAAATAAATGCATGATCTACATCAGCCAAAGATATCCATTGATCTGCTAGCTGACTAAATTTTTCAGCATCAATCCGACCATTAAATAAATCGATATCTTGTTTTTCACGACTCATCACATGAATCACCGACAACCTATCAAGGAATTGATCTTTGAGATTAGCAATGTCATCTCTCAACATAACAGTTGATGATGCGCGATTTCCATAGACGAGCGTAAAAGTACTTTGTGGCTCGGCTAGTAAGGTGCTCTTAATAATAGAGAAAATCGGAGTAATACCACTGCCGGCTGCCACCGCTAGATAGCGACGTTGACTGGTTACATCGAAAGGCACATGAAAATTACCTGTCGGGGACATCACATCCATCACGCTACCTACCTCTAGCGAACTGGTGGCCCAGGTTGAAAATACGCCATCGCTCACTTTTTTTATTGCGATACGCAGCGCATCGTCTTGCACCGCTGAGCAAATAGAATACGAGCGACGCACTTCTTGACCATCAATATGCGCACGCAATGTCAGGTGCTGCCCGGGTTGATAAACAAACTCAGAGGCTAATGGCGTTGGAATCTCAAAAGTAATTAGGACAGCGTCGCGCGTGTCACGACGTAGTGCTGAAATTTTTAATGGATGAAATTGTGACATGCGATCAATGGATGAAAAATTAGTCGCTCAGTGTGGTTTGAAATAATCAAAAGGCTCTAAGCAATCGTTACATCGATAAAGCGCTTTGCAAGCCGTAGAGCCGAATTGACTGAGCAATCGAGTATGCGATGAGCCACATTGCGGACACTCGATATCTGGCAGCATACGATTACTTAGTCCTGAGATATCAATGGAAGATAGTTCTGAGGATATGCAGTGCGCTGGCGGTGCAATGCCAAATGCTTTGAGCTTTTCTCTACCAGCGGCACTCATCCAATCCGTGGTCCATGCAGGCGACAACTGAGTTTGAATACTAATTTTCTCCACACCCAATAACTGCAGCGCTTGCTCAATACTCTCTGCAATCACCTGTGTAGCGGGACAACCCGAATAGGTGGGCGTAATAATCACTTCACATGTCTCATCATCTTGCCATGTCAGTGAACGCACAATACCTAAGTCGACCACAGAAACGGCCGGAATCTCGGGATCACTCACCGTTGACAGACATTCCCACAACTGCTCTGAAGTGAACGTCACCATGCAGCGCCCGGGTAAGCACGCTGAAGGAATTGCATCTCTGCGAGCAGATAGCCAAGATGCTCAGTATGACGACCTTGCTTACCGCCCTGCTGCATCCAGGCATCTTGAGCAGGCATGCTCAAGGTTGCTGCAGAAAAAATTCGCTGTATCGTCGCGAACCATTCTTCTTTCAAGCTAGAAGGCAGCGGCGCGATTTGACGGTCAGCGATGACCTTGTCTAATGCATCGTCGATAAAAAATTCGCCTGAATACATCCACAAATCATCGACAGAGCGCTGGATGCGTGTATGACTTTCGTCGCTACCATCACCTAAGCGAACTACCAGATCACTACTTCGCCGCAAATGATACGAAACTTCTTTGAGAGATTTTTCTGCAATTTGTGCGATATGTGTGTCTGACGAATTCAATAATGATTTCAACCACAGTGTGTGCCAGACATCAAAATACAGCTGTCGCACCAAAGTATCACCATAATCGCCATTGGGCTGCTCAACGAGTAGTACATTATGAAATTCATGGGTATCGCGCAAAAAAGCCAGATCATCTTCATCTCGATCTAGCCCTTCAATTTTGGCTGCATAGGACAGCCATAATGTCGACTGACCTAATAAATCCAACGCGATGTTCGTCAAGGCCATATCTTCTTCAAGCGCTGGGCCTTTACCGCACCACTCAGACAAACGCTGCGATAACACTAACGTGTTGTCGCCCGCACGCAGGCACCAATTAAATTTTTCTGTATCCATCATGTCAAAAATTTAGAGATTGCCAACTTCGGGTGGAATAGTAAAAAAAGTCGGATGGCGATAAATTTTGCTGGCAGACGGATCGAAAAATTCTCCGCGATCTTCCGGACTACTCGCCACAATCACGCTGGCTGGCACAACCCATATCGATACACCTTCATTACGTCGGGTATATACATCACGTGCATTATTTAAAGCCATCTCGGCATCCGGCGCATGCAAACTACCCACATGCTTATGCGAGAGCCCGTGCTGACTGCGTATAAAAATTTCCCACAACGGCCATTCTTTACTCATCACTATCCCCTGTGTGCCAATCACGCTGCCTTGGATTGGGCTGCCTGTTTTTCTGCGTGCGCATTCAAACCATCACGAAACCAAGCACCGTCATCCCATGCCTTACGACGTGTTTGAATACGATCACGATTGCACGGGCCATTGCCTTTCAAAACATTGTAGAACTCAGACCAATCGATCGCACCAAAATCATACTGACCACGCTCTTCATTCCAGCATAAATCAGGATCAGGAATACTCAGGCCTAAAAACTCAGCCTGCGGCACTGTTTGATCAACCATGCGCTGACGCAGTTCATCATTAGAAAATAATTTAATCTTCCAACGCGCCGACTGAGCACTATTCACTGATTCCGTATCGGGTGGTCCAAACATCATCAGCGCCGGCCACCACCAACGATTCAACGCTTCCTGAGCCATTTGTTTTTGTTCCGCTGTTCCGCGACATAAAGCCATCACCACATCAAACCCCTGACGCGCATGAAACGCTTCTTCCTTACAGATGCGCACCATCGCACGCGCATAAGGGCCGTACGAGCAACGGCATAGAGGAATTTGATTGATGATCGCAGCACCATCTACCAGCCAACCTATCATGCCAATGTCAGCCCAACTCAAAGTGGGGTAATTAAAAATGCTGGAATACTTTGCTTTGCCAGATAACAAATCGCGCGTCATCTGATCACGTGACACGCCCAACGTTTCAGCGGCGCTATAGAGATAGAGACCGTGTCCGGCTTCATCTTGAATTTTCGCTAAGAGAATAGTCTTGCGTTTAAGCGTAGGCGCTCGCGTTACCCAATTCCCCTCCGGAAGCTGCCCCACAATCTCAGAATGCGCGTGCTGTGAAATTTGCCGAATTAAGGTTTTACGATAACCCTCCGTCATCCAATCTCTGGGTTCGATTTTGATGTCGGCATCAATGCGCTGCTCAAAGGCCCGCTCTTCAGGACTCAGTTCATCAGCAGCCCTCAGACTGGTGACACCGGTATCGACCATTTGTGCATACATAGCAGGGGCTCCTTCCTTAGGACTAGCTTAGCCGTTATGATACGCCAAAAGCTACTTTTTGAGAAAAACTGTATCGTTTAGCAGAATGTCATCTTCCTCGCAAAATACCCTCGAATCCCCCGCTCTCGCCCGCTGGATAGCAAACAGCCTGCGACAAAATCCACCTCGAGCGAAATCCTTAGTGATGACGGTCTTTGGAGACAGCATCGCCCCTCGTGGTGGCAGCGTCTGGTTAGGAAGTTTGATTGCACTGCTAGCGCAGTTCGGCATCAGCGAACGATTAGTTCGCACTGCCGTATTCCGATTGACTGATGAAGGTTGGTTAGAAGCGGTTCGAGAAGGTCGACGCAGTCAATACCGGCTGAGTGCTCAGGGTGAAAAACGCTTCTTGCGCGCGCATCAACGTGTTTACGCATCACCTAGTACGCAATGGGATGGCCACTGGACCTTGGTGCACGTACTAACGAGTGCCACTAGCGCGCAAAAACTGCTACTCAAAAAAGAATTAATGTGGGAAGGCTTTGCAGCAATCGCTCCAACACTATTTGCCTACCCCGGTGAAAAAAATGAAGCACTGCAAGAGCTACTACACCGCACTCGAACCAGTAAGATCGTCACGATTCTTTCAGCAACAGATGCTGGGCTAACCAACGCTTTACCACTATCGACGCATGTAACGACAGCATGGCCGTTGAAAGAAGCGCGCTTGTCGTATAAAAAATTTCTATCGCGTTTTGAGAGTTTGCAGCAATTACTCGCTGCGGAAAAAGGGATACAACCTGAACCAGCTTTCGTATTGCGCACGCTATTGATACATGACTACCGACGCGCACTACTCACCGATCCCAACCTACCGACTGAACTACTGGGTGCTGAATGGCCGGGAGACGCTGCATATACTTTATCGAAGGCGATCTACAAAAAAATCGAAAAGGCTGCCGATAAACAGGTGGCGACTATCCTCTCGCTTGAGCATCAGGATGTGCCACCGATAGATAAGCGATTTACGCAGCGTTTTCGTTAAATGGCATTGTTTGTCAGCTGAGCGTAGCTCAACTCAACTCAGCGACCATCTCAATCTCAACACACGCACCTAAGGGAATCTGCGCCACCCCAAATGCTGAGCGTGCATGGCGACCTGCATCACCAAATACCTCTGCCAGCAACTCCGATGCACCGTTAGTAACCAAATGATGCTCAGTAAAATCGGGCGACGAATTGACCAAGCTAACCAACTTGACGATGCGCTTAACCTTAGATAAATCCCCACCGCACGCATCTTTCAGTGTCGCCATCAGATCAATCGCGATCGAGCGCGCAGCCTGCTTACCCTCATCCGTGGTCATGGTCCGGCCGAGCTGACCTACCCATGGTTTACCTTCTTTTTTTGCAATGTGACCCGATACATAGAGCGTATTGCCAGTGCGGACGTACATGACGTAAGCAGCGGCCGGAGTCGCCACGGCTGGCAGGGTAATGTTTAGCGCAGCAAGTTTTTGATCGATCGACATGGCAAGCCCCAATAGAAAAATAGGCGCTGATTTTACCTCGCTCCCTCTTGAAATCAGCCAAGTCACCCCAAGATAGTTGGCAATTACGCAAATTTCCAACTAATTTTGTTAATAGAGGACACCATGGGCGCTTCCGACAAACAAGTAATGGGCTTTCAAGCCGAGGTAAAACAGCTGCTGCAGCTAATGATTCATTCGCTGTACTCAAATAAAGAAATTTTTCTGCGCGAGCTAGTTTCTAACGCTTCCGATGCTTCCGACAAATTGCGCTTCGAAGCGATTAACAACGCCGCCCTGTTTGAAGGTGACAGCGAACTGGCCATTCAAATTGAATTTGACAAAGCTGCTCGTACCATTAGCATCAGTGATAACGGCATCGGTTTATCTCAAGCAGAAGCCGTAGAACATTTAGGCACAATCGCTAAATCCGGTACCAAAGAATTTTTCTCCCGCCTCTCCGGCGATCAGCAAAAAGATGCCGCAATGATTGGCCAGTTTGGTGTGGGCTTCTACTCGGGTTTTATTGTTGCTAACAAAATTACCGTGGAATCACGTCGCGCTGGTTTGCCTGCCGAGCAAGGCGTCAAATGGGAATCGGCTGGTGAAGGTGAGTTCAGCGTAGAAACCATCAACAAACCACAACGTGGCACTCGCATCACTCTTCATTTGCGTGAAGGAGAAGATGATTTTCTGTCGGCCTGGCAGTTACGTTCAATCATCCGCAAATATTCGGACCATATTTCTTTGCCCATCAAAATGCACAAAGAAGAATGGGACGAAGAGAAAAAAGAAATGATCGTCAAGGATGAACTGGAAACCGTCAACCAAGCCAGTGCGCTCTGGGCCCGCAGCAAATCCGACATCACCGACGAGCAGTACACCGAATTTTACAAACACGTATCGCATGATTTTCAAGAGCCTTTAAGCTGGACTCACAATCGTGTCGAAGGTCGCAGTGAATATACACAACTGCTTTACATTCCTGCCCACGCACCGTTTGATTTATGGGATCGCGAAAAACGTGGCGGTATCAAGCTGTACGTAAAACGTGTGTTCATCATGGATGATGCCGAGCAGCTGATGCCAGTCTATCTGCGCTTTGTAAAAGGTGTGATTGATTCGAATGATCTCCCTCTGAATGTATCGCGCGAAATTCTGCAAGAGTCGCGCGACGTTAAAGTCATCCGCGAAGGATCAACTAAGCGTGTGCTCGGCATGCTGGAAGAACTAGCCAACGCAGACGAGCAAGAGAAAAAAGATAAGTACGCTAATTTCTGGAAAGAATTCGGACCTGTATTAAAAGAAGGTATAGGCGAAGATTCAACCAATAAAGAACGTATCGCTAAGTTGCTGCGCTTTGCCAGTACACAAAATGACACTGATGTACAAAACGTGTCATTTGGTGATTACGTCTCCCGCATGAAAGAAGGCCAAGACAAAATTTATTACGTCACCGCCGACACCTGGATGGCCGCTAAGAATAGTCCGCACCTAGAAATCTTCCGCAAAAAAGGCGTAGAAGTTCTTTTACTCACCGAGCGCGTGGATGAATGGATGCTGTCTTTCTTGAACGAATTCGATGGCAAAGCGCTGGTGTCCGTTGCTAAAGGTGATCTAGATCTGGGCCAGCTCGAAGACGAGAACGAGAAAAAACAGAAAGAAGAAACTGAAACCGACTTCAAAGAATTAGTCGACAAAATGAAAGTCGCGCTCGCTGATAAAGCAAAAGATGTACGCGTGACTTTCCGTCTGACGGATTCACCTGCTTGTTTGGTTGCAGGTGAAAACGAGCTATCGGGTAATTTACTAAGAATGCTCAAAGCTGCAGGTCAAACAGCCCCTGACACTAAACCGACGTTGGAAATCAATCCACATCATCCGCTCGTGCAGCGTCTGAAATATGAAGACGCTAAATTGATCAAGCCTTGCTGGCTGAAGGTGGACAACTGAGTGACCCTGCAGGATTTGTCAAAAAACTCAACGACATGTTGCTGGGCATGACAGGCAAATAATTCAGCCTAACAAAAACGCGCACCGCGATGAATCATCGTTGTGCGCGTTTTTTATGCTTTAAAAAAACATATCACCGACCGCCTGCTACATCAATCGTCGTGCCAGTCACATACGATGACTGATCCGACAACAACCACAAAATTGCGTCTGCAATTTCTTCAGCAGTTCCGCCCCGCTTCATCGGCACACCTTCTTTGGCACGATCTACGCGACCTGGTTCACCGGCGCTGGCGTGAATTTCGGTATAGATCAATCCCGGACGAACGGCATTCACACGAATATTTTCTGTCGCGACTTCTTTAGCTAAGCCCATAGTCATAGCGTCTACCGCACCTTTCGCTGCGGCGTAATCGACAAATTCGTTCGGCGATCCGATACGCGCTGCTACTGACGAGACGTTCACAATGCCGCCACCTTTGCCACCATGTCGAGTCGACATACGCAGCACCGCTTCTTTGGCACATAAAAAACTACCGATGACATTCACACCAAGTACTCGCTGCCAACGCGCGGCATCCATCTCTTCTAAACGCATAATTTTTTCTAATATGCCGGCATTGTTAACTAAGGCGTCGAGTCGTCCTAGCTGCGCGTCTACTTGTTTAAACGCGCTCAATACATCAGCTTCAACAGACACATCGGCTTGTAGCATCAACGCTTTGCGTCCAATCGCTTGAATTTTTTCAGCGATCTCATTCGCTGCTTTTGCATTACTTTGATAAGTAAATGCCACGTCATAACCACGTTGTGCGGCGAGTATCGCTGTGGCTGCACCAATACCGCGGCTGCCGCCGGTTATTAGAATGACAGGATGAGTCATGATTTGAGTCTCCATTTTTTAGTTGTGTGCAGATTGTAGCGCGAGCTTAAGTCGACCCCATTCCTCACCCAACTCTAGCCAGCTCGCGAGTACGAATACGAATGAGTTATTACAAAGAGCAAGTAAACTAGCGTTCTTTCGCACTAACTCGCTTTTGAAGCAGAAATCCCATGCCTCGCAATCCACCTAGTTCTACCCCGCCCCGTCGCCGAACACCCAAATATGCGCCAGTGACGTTGTCTGAGCAAGAAGGGGTGCGCTATCTTCACTTCGGTACGGAATGGATACAAGGCGCCATGCGCATCCGTAAACCCGACTGGTTAGAGCTTGAATATGCACAGCAAATGATGGCGTGGATGCTATTCATTGACCAACCCAAACGTATTGTGCAGCTCGGCTTGGGTGCAGCGGCACTGACTAAATTTTGTCGACGCTGGCATCCTCAATCTTCCATCACCGCGGTGGAACTCAACCCATCAGTGATTGATGTGTGCCACTCGATGTTCAAACTACCGCAGGAAGATGACCTACTCTCTATCATCCAGGGCGATGCGATGGATTTTGTAGACGATCGTGCTAATCATCGCAAGGTCGATATTTTGCAAATCGATTTATATGATGCGACGGCTCGCGGACCGGTCTTAGAATCGATTGAGTTTTATCGCAGCTGTGCAGCCTGCTTGTCACGCGGCGGTATCGCTACGATTAATTTATTCGGAGATCATCCAAGTTATCAACGTAACGTGCCAGCAATATGCGAAGCGTTTGATGCTGTGATTTGTTTGCCTGAAGTCCATCAAGGTAACGTCGTCGTTATCGCATTTAAAAACGCACCCAAGCTGAATTTTGCAGATCTCTATGCGCGTGCTGCTGTGATCAACGACATTACCAAATTACCTGCACGATCGTGGGTAGATGGCATCAAATCGGCGGTGACTGAAGGCTCGCCAATAAATCGCTAACGGCTGGCCAGCGCAAACGCACACCTAATTCGGTTTTCATACGCTCATTAGATAAACGCCGCGACTCAGACATAAACGACAGCAGCATAGGCGAGACTTGTTTCGATAATTCTGCGCGCGGCACGCGTGGCGGTAGCGGTAATTTAAATGCAGTAGCAACTTGATCGAAATAATCACCCATCTTCAACGCAGAATCATCGACCGTGTGATAAACCCGCAGGGGCTGCGCACGAAACAAAGCCAAGGCAATGATCTGCGCCAGATCGTCTGCGTGAATATGATTAGTGTAAACATCGTCTGAGTCTAGGAGTGCCGGCGTGCCTTGGCGTAACCGCTCTAGCGGCAATCGATCGGCGGCATAAATACCGGGTACGCGCAGTATGGATAATTTTCCTTCGTGATGACGCGCCCAACGCCGCAAAACCCGTTCTGCATCGACCCGACGCTCGGCCCGCGCATTGACGGGCGCGACCGGTCTGGTCTCATCAAAAAAAGCGCCCTTGCAATCGCCATAAACGCCTGTGGTGCTGACATAAACAAGCCTGCCATGTCGGGGTAAAATGGCGACCAAGTTGCGAGTCCGTTGATCCAGCGAGCCCTGCATCGGCGGTGGCGCCAAATGCACTACGATGTCAGCCAAGCCCTTGAGTCGATACAAGCTTTGAGGACTATCGAGATTGCCGAGTATAGGAATAACGCCTGCTGAGCGTAATTCTGATAACCGCTCCGACTGACTGGTCAGAGCAAACACGCGAAAACGTGATCGCAGCAAAGGTATTAAGCGCATTCCGACATCGCCGCATCCAACGATGAGTAAGCGCGGCCTACCCAAGCCATTTAATTGTTTATTTTTCATTCGTGAGATTGTATGACGTTCCAGGTACTTGTTAATCCCAGTGGTCGCCAATTTAGTTGTGACGCTGGTGAATCTATTTTAGCTGCCGCTATTCGTGCGGGTGTTGGCTTACCTTATGGCTGCAAAAATGGCGCCTGTGGCAGCTGTAAAGGCAAACTCGTATCCGGTCAAGCTGAGCTTGGTGCCCATCAAGAGCGCGCTCTCTCCGCAGCCGAACGCGAAGCAGGTCAAACTCTATTTTGTTGCGCCATGCCGCAATCGGACGTGGTGATCGAAGCACGTGAGGTGTTAGGTGTCGGAGACTTTCCGATTAAAAAACTACCGTCACGCGTCGCCAAGCTCGAGCGCGTTACCGACGACGTAATGATTCTCTCATTACAGCTACCTGCAACAGAACGTATGCAATTTAAAGCCGGCCAGTACATTGAGTTTCTGCTCAAAGATGGCAAGCGCCGCGCTTATAGCATGGCTACCGCGCCGCATTCCGATGAATTGCTAGCTTTGCACATACGTCATATGCCCGGCGGTCTTTTCACCGACCAAGTATTTGGCACGCTGAAAGAAAAAGACATCCTTCGCTTCGAAGGTCCGCTAGGTACGTTTTTCTTGCGTGAAGATTCAGAAAAACCCATCGT
>JBEDHZ010000070.1:0-9647 GCA_041173845.1 Pseudomonadota bacterium | reverse complement strand
TCTGCTGCCAAGCCTAAATAATCATTACTACAAAATGCAATGAGGTCACGACCTTCTACTTGTATCTGAGGTGCGCAGGGCGTGTCGGTATTCCATCGCCTGCGCCACAATTGCTGCTGCTTCAGGCTATCCAGCTGATTTTTCAACGCCGCCAGCATCGATACCTCACTTGTCATGAGTAATATCGACTAGCCAGCTTGGTTTGCGCTTTTGTAAAAAAGCTTGAACACCTTCTTTGCCTTGCTCAGAACTACGAATGTCTGCAATCCGACGCACCGTATCAGCGATCAATTCATGATCGATAGGTGCATAAGAAACATCGCGCATCAATCGTTTAGCTTCATCCATCGCATGAGGGCTACATGAAAGTAAGGCATGAGTGAATTTTTCTACTTCGTGATCGAGTTGATTGTCATCGGCCACCTCGTGAACTAAACCTATCCGCTTGGCCTCGTGAGCATCAAACCGTTCAGCGGTCAGAAAGTAGCGCCGCGCTTGACGCTCGCCCATAGCACGAATCACATAGGGTGAAATCGTTGCCGGTATCAAACCCAGTCTCACTTCAGACAAACAAAAACCTACTGATGTACTTGCCACTACCATATCGCACGCTGCCACCAGACCAATACCACCTGCATAGCAATCGCCCTGCACTCGCGCCACGACCGGTTTGGTGCTGGAATAAATAACACGCATCATTTCAGCTAAAGCGGCCGCATCCGATAAATTTTCTTCATCGGTGTGCGTAGCCATTTTCTTCATCCAATTCAGATCAGCGCCAGCACAAAATGCCGTACCACGTGCCGCCAACACGATCACTCTCACCTGTTGATCTTGATCCAGACGACGAAACGCCTGCGTGATTTCTGCGATGGATTGTTCGTTAAAAGCATTACGCACATCGGGACGATTTAACCAAACGGTGGCAACTAAGCCTTGATGATCGATTTCTATCGTCTGAAAAGACATGGACGTCTCCAAGCGTGAAGGAATGGCATTACCAAATAATCGTCAGCTTGATTGTGACGTTTTTGGTTTGAGTAAATTATTGGGATCATCCAAACGCAAGCGTTTGCGATTGGCCTCAACCTGAGTAAGTGGCTCAACTTCGTGCATGCTCTGCATACAACGAATGGCCAACTGCTGATACTCAACCGTGCCGCGATGCTTCCAAGCGATTTCATCATCCGATAACGAGCGAGTGACTTTGGCGGGTGTACCCATGACCATGCTACGGGGTGGAACCACCATGCCGGCTTTGACAAACGACATCGCCGCCACAATCGATGCTTCGCCAATCACAGCATTATCCATAACAACGGCATTCATTCCAACCAAGGCATTACGCCCAATGCGCGCACCATGAATAACTGCGCCATGACCAATGTGGCCATCAACTTCAATCACCGTATCGCTGCCAGGAAAACCATGCACTACGCAGGTATCTTGCAGGTTGGCACCCTCTTCCATGATCAAGCGACCAAAATCACCACGCAGACACGCCAATGGGCCCACGTAACACCGCGGGCCAATGATGACGTCACCAATCAGAACGGCGGTGGGGTGCACAAACGCCGTCGGATCAATGACCGGCACCACACCCTCGATCGAATACACCTTAGCCAAACTGGTCTCCGATCAGCGGCGTGGCTGAATGACGATTTTGCCCGTCACTTTGCGCGATGCCATATCGATCAATGCCTGCGCTGTATCGTCTAATGCGTAGGTCGCTGAAACGTGTGGACGAATTTTTCCAGCCGCTTGCCATTCGAGAAGTTTATGCATCGCAGCCATGTGATGCTCGGGTTCACGGCGCGCGTAATCACCCCAGAACACACCCACCACTGATGCGCCTTTTAGCAGCGGTAAATTCAGTGGCAGTTTAGGGATTTCGCCATTCGCAAAACCAATCACTAAATAACGACCGCGCCACGCGATTGAACGAAACGCAGGCTCAGTGTAACCACCGCCGACCGGGTCATAAATCACATCCGGTCCTTTGCCGTTGGTCGCTTTTTTAATCGCCTCACGTAAATCTTCGTTGGTGTAATTGATTAATACATCAGCGCCATGAAGTTTGCAGATCGCCAGCTTCTCATCAGTTGATGCCGCAGCAATGACTTTTGCACCTAGTGCTTTACCAATTTCTATTGCTGCGATACCCACACCACCGGCAGCGCCTAGAACCAGCATGGTTTCACCCGCTTTTAATTCTGCTCTATCTGCGACTGCGTGATACGACGTGCCATAAGTCAAGGTCAATGCAGCGGCGGCTTCAAATTCCATCTGATCTGTCATTGGAAAGACAGCTGATTCAGTTACTGCAATCTGTTGAGCAAACGCGCCTTGCGGCACGAAAGCAAACACGCGATCACCGCGCTTAAATTTTGTAACACCGTCACCGACTGCGCGCACCACACCCGCAAGCTCGTTACCGGGTGTGAAAGGTAATTCAGGTTTGAACTGATATTTGTTTTGAATGATCAGCACGTCCGGAAAATTAACGCCGGCTGCAAAAATATCAATCATGACCTCGCCGGCCTTGGGAACAACATCGGGTAGCTCTTCAATGATCAGTGTTTCGGGCAGACCCCAGGCTTTGCAGACGACGGCTTTCATGGTGTTCCTCTTGTGTTTTTGTTGTAATTAATGATTGGGGTACGGCTAATAACGCATCTTTAGTGAAACTTAGGCGCTCGCTTTTCAATAAAAGCACGCACGCCTTCACGACCATCATCGCTATCACCGGATGCATACATAGATTCGCGCTCAGCTGAGAGATGCTGCGCCAATGAATTTTGCTGTGCATGTTGAATGAGTGATTTGATGCGTGCCTGAGCGTGTGCTGGCCCGTCCGCTAATTTACGGGCTAATTGCCTCGCTGTCTCAGCTAATTCAGCGTCGGGATGAACCGCATCAAACAAACCCAGTTGTAAACACTCGTGAGACGACACGGGGCGATTGGTCAGAAAAATATCCATCGCACGCGAAGCGCCTGCGCGACGCGTCACAAACCATGAACCACCAACGTCAGGGGTTAGGCCTAGTGCTGAATAACCTCCGCGCAATTTAACGGATTCAGCCGCCAACACCAGATCGCCACACAATGCTAAACCGATACCACCGCCACCCACGGCGCCATTGATGGCGCACACCACAGGAAATTTGAACAACGACAAAAGATTCATCGCTGCATGCACTGGCTCAAGTAAAGCACGCAAGGTATCGGTTAACGGCCGTGAGGTATCGGCCATGCTGTTCACATCACCACCCACGCAAAATTGTTTACCATGCGCTGTAATGAGCAAAGTGCGAACACTGCTGTCTTCAGCAATTTGTTCAATAGCTGCGGCGAAGCCATTCGCCATCGCCATATCTAAAGCATTGCCACGCGTAGGGTTGTTAAAGGTAAGAATTGCCAATCCTTGGTCTATTTCCAAGGTCACTGGTGCTGACATGAATCGTTCTCCGAAATGAAATATAGGACCTTGAACCATTCAGAGGTCATGAATGGCGGAAAAGGCCCCATTCTAACAAAGCGGAAAACTGACCTTGATCTCCAGCCCCTCGGGCTCGGCGCGGCCCATTGACAGTCTGCCTCCATTGGCCAGCACACGCTCTTTTATACCTACCAAGCCCAAGCCCTTAGCGGGTGAGTTTGGCATCACTGGTTGCGGCAGCCCCTGACCGTTATCCGCAATATGTAACAGTAAACACTGCTCGTTCGCATCAACCCGCACATCAATGACAACGAGGCTGGCGTGCGCGTGGCGCAGCACATTGGTTAATGCCTCTTGAATAATGCGATAAGCCGCCACCGACAATCGCTGCGGTAACTCTATACCCTTCAAGTCCACTTGTAATTGATAGCTAAGCTCCCCATCACCGCGCGCCTGACGTTGCCGTATTAATTCACGCAAGGCCTGTTCAAGTGCAATACGATGTTCTTCATCGCCCTGCAAGCCATACGGCCTGAGCTGTACCAACAAGCTTTTAAGCTGCGACAAAATACTACTGCTGTTGTCATACATCGCGCGTGCGCAATCTTGTAACGCGGATTGACCATTCGATTGTTTGACGAGATAAGATGCATCGACTTGTATCGCCGTTAGTAATTGGCCGAATTCATCATGCAAATCATGCGCTAACTGGCGACGTTCATTTTCTTGCACATCTTGCAGACGATGTAGTAAATCGCGCTGCTTAGCTAATTGCTCTGTGAGCGCTGCTGACAAATGATTAAGCGCCTGCCCTATTTGATTTAGCTCGCGCGTAGCGCAAGTAGCAATAGGTTGTGCGTAGTCGCCACCTTCAATGCGAGCGATACCATTCAGAATGTCATTCAGTGGTGACAGTGCATGGCGTACGCTGAATGCTAATGCCATCACCAAGACCAACACCAATAGACTAAATAAGGCAACTTGCAGCCAGGCGCTGTTAATAGCCTCAGAAATTTCTGGTTGTGGATTCGGCTCCAGCATCACGGTCACGAGTTCGCCATTGGGTCGCTGCACGGGCAAGGTATAGGCCGATAAACCTGCATCACCCGTCATGAAGCGATTTAACCAAGGCAGTGAGGTTGGTGGAAGTGGATCAGCAATTTGAGTCAAACGCTGACCCCGACTATCTAGCAACGCCACATGAAAATGCCGCAGTGTTTCACTGCGATTAAGTTGATCTATCCGCAATGCATGCTGCTCAAGGGTTGCCCCATCTTGTAATGCTGAGAGAACGGTCATCAATTGACCGACATGTTGACTGCCCTCTATTTCGTCAGCGATATCCTGCCGCGCAGAAAAAAGTGTCAACGCAAAGGCAAGGATTAGCATTAGCAAACCTACTAAGCTTAGCCTTAGCAAGAGTCGTGTGACTAATTGCATGGTCACTCCAAAATCAATAGCGATGTTATGGTTAAAAACAGGCGGCCGAGGTGATTCACCAAGAGCGAGAAATGCGGATAGGTTTCGTTAATACTCGGAGAAACGCACTAACCTAATGCCATAGCGCTGACAATCATCATGAAAGCGTGGGCTCACCAGATAACTAAATTCAACAGATCGCGCACCTGCAATCGGATCAGAGTAATCATTCGCTGGTCGTCCCGGATGACACATCAACAACGTGCCATTCGGTGTTTGTTCTAGCCATCCACGCATACGACCTTCAAAATTTGCATTGGCGTTGAGAGCATACAAACCACCAAAGTGCTGTGTGAACTTTAAACCGCGCTGCTCAACAAAATTTGAAAATCCGCGACAGGCATAACGCAACACAAAAGTTTTCAGTTGACTGCTGTTGTCATCGATTAAACGATCTGGAGTTCGCACCCAAGGGCGGCCCTTTTCTTCAGGCCAGCGCAATTCAATGGCCTCCATCATCGCCTGACGAATCACTGGAAAAGCATGTACATGCTGATGACCATCGATAAAATCAGGTAGCCGTCGAAAATGCTGCGCAAAGAGATCAATTTGCCGCAGAAAGCGCTCTTTGATTTTATCGCTCGCCACGCGTCCGGTTTGCGTAGCGATCAGCCAGTGGATTAAAGGACGATTGCCGCTAGTGGAGGGAAATGCATGCGTAAGATTGAGATGCACCCCAACATCGGCACGATCTTGCAAATCGCGCAAACGCTGCGCTCCCTCGGGCCAGAAAGTCCCTTCTGTTAATACCGAGGTGGCTGTCAATCGACGACAGGCGATTAAATCGAGAATGCCTTCAGAAATACTTTTCGACTGACCAAAATCATCGGCACACAAGGTAAGGTTTCGCAGCTTTGCTGTCATGCAGTGTCTCCAGAAGCAAACGCCCAATAGCGCGCCAACACAAACGTAAGCGCCGCCACAACAACCAACACCATTGCCAGCGCAACGCGATAGTCCAGCGTGGTGTAACGTAGCAGTAACCAGTACAAGATTTCATTCACAGCAAAGCTCAACAAAGCCACCAAAAAGAAACGTCCGCGCGAACCCTCTGCAGGAACTTCTTGATCACGAAACGTGAAGTGACGATGGCCGCTGTGACTGACTTGAAAAGCTAGTAAAAATCCCAGTATGTTCGCCAATAAGGGGGCTAAGCCGAGTGGAACTAAAATCAGTGCAACGCTGCCGAGATGAACTAGCATGGCTGTTACCCCCACCACACCAAACCAAAAAAGCTGACGCGTCATTGCTATTTGTTTGGCTTAGTTGGGTGCTGAGAGCTGCGCACGACACGACTAACAAAGTAAGCAGGACGCTGCTTCACCTCGTTAAATATTCGTCCTATGTATTCACCCAATATACCAATCGATAGCAGCTGCACACCACCGAGAAAGGTAATCGCGACCACCAGTGTTGGCCAACCGCTCGAGTCATTACCAAATAACAGAGTCTCGATGACAACGTAGATCGCATAGGCGATCGATGCAAATGAAATGACACCGCCAACCACCGTCCATAAACGCAGCGGCACATTTGAAAAAGCTGTCAAACCCGTCGCAGCTAATCGCAGCAAGCTCATGAAATTAAAACTACTACTCCCGTGCCGACGCGGATCAGTGCGCACCTTAATACCCAGGCGAGTAAAACCGACCCAGTTGTAGAGGCCTTTCATGAAACGATTTCGTTCCGGCATACTGTTCAACGCATCAAGCAATGCGCGATCCAGCACACGAAAATCTTGCGTATTCTCAGGAATCTTGTTGCGTTCACCAAAATTGAGCAAACCGTAAAACACATGCGTAAATGCACGCTTTAAAAAAGATTCATCATTGCGATCAGACCGAACCGCAAACACCATGTCGTAACCACGACGCCACTGTTCTATAAACGCTGGAATTAATTCGGGGGGATGCTGAAAATCGCTATCAATCAACACCGCTAAATCACCCTTGGCTTCGGCAATACCGGCAGTCAGTGCAATTTCTTTGCCAAAATTTCTGGACAACTGAACTAGCGTGACAGGTAAGTCATTCATCACACTCATCACGCGTTCTACTGTTGCATCGCGACTGCCATCATCCACAACGATCAATTCATGCCTCAAACCGAGATCATTCATCAA
Organism: Pseudomonadota bacterium; assembly: GCA_041173845.1. GTDB lineage: Bacteria > Pseudomonadota > Gammaproteobacteria > Burkholderiales > Burkholderiaceae_D > Pernthalerella. The sequence goes on along the minus strand of JBEDHZ010000070.1, from coordinate 2,606 downwards.
GGTATGGAGGGTATCGAGCATAGGAAGAATATTGCCTTCTTCGTTAAAGGCCGGCAGCAGGCAGGTTATCAAGGGATCTGCTGGCCGTTCAGCCGCGCGCGCGCGCAACATAAACTCCGAAGCGCTGTCTTCGGGCGGCGCATCCATAGGAATCGGTAAATCAGTTTTCATGGGGAGCAATCAGGCGCCCTCGGGGGTGGCGCGAACATCGCGGAATGTAATGGTAGGAGCGCCATGGGTCAAGCGGCGCAAACTCTCTGCGCCTTTTGAAGGTTAAGTCATCACCCAAGTTACTGAAATTAATAGCTTTTGCTGAGCCGCCTGGAGATGCAAGGTCTGACCATTTACAGCCCCAATCGCTAGACCCTGCCCCCAACCTGTGAGTAGTACAAGTCCTATCGCGGCATTATCTGGCCAGAGACTCGACCCTGACTTAGTCACTCAAAACTTAGTAATTAAGTCAGTCTGAGTGTTTCAATAGTTATTTGATTGAACCTTTGACTACCCAAGTCTGGTGCACTGTGTGGCCTAGAAAAATCTCTTTTGTGCACAAAATGATTCGCTTGCTCTGTAATTAGCCGTTGCATATCAATGCTTATAGCTTGCCCTTAATTTTTTTTAAAGCACTGTTTTTTCTTTAACAAAGTACTCGTAATGACGGTGCACATCAGCAACAAAAAAAAACTTGTGGTTGTTAATTACGACTAACAACTCATTTAGATTTGATTGGGCGTTACACCAAAGTTTATTTATTCTCGAATAGATTTAACTTCATACAGAACTAGGTCAATAAATTGAAGCATCTAATGTATAGTATGGGTCGTTGAATTGTGTTCATCTGAACAATCCATCCTGATTACATGCATAAGGAAATTTCAAAGTGACTAAGCGTCCACGCCCCGCAGACGTATATCTCCGATTCCTGCAATTGACAGAAACCATTCGAGGCCTGCCTGCACTACCTCCTCTTGAACCCCTCGAACAACGCATCCTTGAACTCGTCGCATACGCACACCAGAAAAAAGAGCGACTGTCAGTTAAAGATTTAATGGGCAAACGAGAACTTGGCTCACCAGCCATGCTGCACGGTCGTTTGAAATCTATGCGTGAAAAAGGCTGGATCCGACTCGAAGAAACAGAAGATGCGCGTCGTAAGCAATTAGAACTAACCACAGCGGCACTAACGCATTTCGACAAACTCTCTCGCTGCCTGATACAAGCGGTCAAAAAATCAGGGCTACTCTGATACCTGCGACAACAGCATAAATGGGGCTAGAACCGATTGGTTTTGCCCCGAATTGGTTTTGGGCTAGGGTATTCACTTCTTCATAGTGATGTAGACCGCCACGGCTACCACTAACGCTACGCCCAGTTCCATTCCTACGATTACCCATTCCAATACTGTTCTCCCTTAGCGAATTCAGCGTAGCAATTTCTTATAAGAACTGCCTCTTTGATTCTATTCGTCGGAAATTCTGATCTTGCGCGATGTACCAACATCAAGCATATTTAATTCGTATTATGTGTCTATAGATACTTGTTTGACGTTTGAAGTCTGACGTCTTTTTGAGATTTTTTTCTTTTCATTGAAGACCCTTCAAAGTCTTTCAGCATAACCCTATTGATAGCGCCGCTCTCCATAACGCAGCGGCTATCTCTTGTATCGATTCAAAAACATCATTTTTGAATTTTTCACATGTCACGTCTTAATTAACCCTTCGATGCAACCAAGCTACTAAGCCGAAATAGTGCCCGGCACTTATAAGCTTCCCAATCCTCACTCGGGCGGTCATACAAAACTAATTTCAAAGGCAAATGTTTCAATGTAGAATAAGTTTAGATGCAAATTATTCTCATTTAGATCGGCAAGTAATGCGTTGGACCGGATTGTCCTATTTAAAACCCCAGTAAACTACCTTCCGCTTCTTGCCTCAGCTTATACGATATGTCTAACAAGCTTCCCGAACATCTGACGCTAGCTAGTCTTACTACTGGCGAAGAAGCAAATATACTCAATCTGAACGTCACTCCTGAACTGAAAAATCGTTTGACCGCGCTAGGCATACAGATTGGCAAGCCCGTGAAAGTCGTGCGCCGTGGAGCGCTGGGCGGACCCATTCATGTACGAGTCAGTACCACCGAGTTTGTCCTAAGACTTGCAGAGGCTGGCCTAATAAGCGTTACTCGTTTTACAGCACTCACGGATTAAGAGAAGTTACATGAAGCAAATCGCTTTGCTTGGAATGCCCAACACTGGCAAGTCCACCCTCTTTAATCGACTTACCGGTGCTCACGCAAAGGTAGGTAACTGGCCAGGTATCACCGTCGAATTACTGACCTCGAAACTGCTGATTGGTGACCAGATGGTGCAGTTAGTTGATCTGCCTGGCATCTACGATTTGAACGGTGACTCGGAAGATGAAAAAGTCGCCACGACTTTCCTCACGCAACAACCGTGCGATCTGCTGGTGGTCGTATTAAATGCAAGTCAGCTCGATCGTCAATCGATGCTACTTACACAGCTCATGCCGCTAAACATTCCGATGCTGGTCGTACTCAATATGGCTGACGAAGCAAAGTCACTGGGCATTACGATCGATGTCGAT
>JBEDHZ010000069.1:0-16561 GCA_041173845.1 Pseudomonadota bacterium | reverse complement strand
ACTTAGAATAATTAACTAAGCATCTACATATCACTTTGAAAAAACTCAAAAACTGATGAAATATTCTGATCTGAGAGATTTTATTGCCAAGCTGAAACAATCTGGAGACTTGGTCGAGATTGATGTTCCTGTCTCTCCGAATCTGGAAATGACAGAGCTGTGCGATCGAACCCTGCGCGCTGGTGGCCCAGCCCTTTTGTTCAATCAACCTACCGGCCACACGATTCCAGTCTTAGGGAATTTATTTGGAACGCCCAAGCGGGTGGCGATGGGCATGGGAGCGGTTGATGTCGGCGAGTTAAGGCGCATCGGGCACCTGTTAGCTAGACTGAAAGAGCCTGAGCCTCCGAAAGGCTTTCGTGATGTGCTGGGTCTGGGTTCGCTCGTTAAGTCCGTCTGGGACATGGCGCCTAAGGAGCTGAGTTCTGCACCGTGCCAAGAGATTGTCTGGGAGGGGGCGGATGTCGATTTGTCACGGCTACCTATTCAACACTGTTGGCCGGGCGATATTGCTCCTCTAATTACATGGGGTCTGGTTATTACTAAGGGCCCTAATAAGAAGCGGCAGAATCTCGGCATCTATCGCCAGCAAGTCCTTGGTCGCAATAAGCTGATTATGCGCTGGCTCGCTCATCGAGGTGGAGCACAGGATTTCCGCGAACATTGCCTGACTAACCCTGGCAAACCCTACCCAATAGCCGTGGCACTGGGTGCAGACCCCGCCACTATATTAGGAGCGGTCACGCCGGTGCCCGACAGTTTGTCGGAATACCAGTTCGCTGGCTTATTGCGTGGCAGTCGCACTGAGTTGGTCAAAGCGATAGGCAGTGACTTGCGCGTGCCAGCCTCGGCTGAGATCGTTTTGGAAGGGCATATTTACCCTGAGACTGCGTCAGAACGTGTCGTGCCCGATGGCGTAGCGCCACCACCGAATACCGGTTTTGAACATGCGCTCGAAGGTCCCTTTGGTGATCACACGGGCTATTACAACGAGCAGGATTGGTTTCCAGTGTTCACGGTCGATCGCATCACGATGCGACGCGACCCTATTTATCATTCGACTTACACCGGTAAACCACCGGATGAGCCTGCGGTGCTGGGTGTGGCACTAAATGAAGTGTTCGTGCCGCTTTTACAAAAGCAGTTTTCTGAGATTACTGACTTTTACTTACCGCCCGAGGGCTGTAGTTACCGCATGGCCGTGGTGCAGATTAAAAAATCCTATCCGGGCCATGCCAAGCGTGTGATGTTTGGTGTGTGGAGTTTTTTGCGCCAGTTCATGTATACCAAGTTCATTGTGGTGGTGGATGATGATGTCGATATACGCGACTGGAAAGAGGTGATTTGGGCGATAACTACGCGCGTTGATCCCATTCGCGATACCACCCTCGTTGATAACACGCCGATCGATTATCTTGATTTTGCATCGCCTGTGAGCGGCTTAGGTAGCAAAATGGGCATCGATGCTACCAATAAGTGGCCCGGTGAGACATCGCGTGAATGGGGACGCACGATTGAAATGGATGCGCAAGTGAAATCGCGTGTTGATGCCATATGGCAGGGCTTGAATCTGGGTTGATACTTATTCAGATAGTCGTCTCACCTGCGTTTTTGAGTGAGTGATTGCTGATAGAATCGAGCCCGGCGGGCCCCTGCGCATTGTGGCATGGTCAACCTGGTCAGGTCGGGAACGAAGCAGCCACAGCCATATACTGCAAGTGCCGCAGACAAGGCTCGCCTTTATCGTCCTGTATTCTTCCTGCGCATAGCCCACCCTCAGGTAAAATGACGCACTTGAACTTCACAGTGCCGTCTATGTCTTATCAGGTTCTCGCCCGCAAATACCGTCCCAAAAATTTCGACAGCCTGGTTGGGCAGGATCACGTGGTGCGCGCGCTCACGCATGCGCTTGAAAACAAGCGTTTGCATCATGCTTATCTATTTACGGGCACACGCGGTGTAGGTAAGACCACGCTGTCACGTATTCTGGCCAAATCGCTTAATTGTCAGGGTGTTGATGGTCAAGGCGACATCACGGCCCATCCTTGTGGCCGTTGCGATGCCTGTACGTCGATTGATGCCGGCCGTTTCGTTGATTACATCGAAATGGATGCGGCATCGAATCGCGGCGTCGATGAAATGGCGCAGCTGCTAGAGCAAGCTATTTACGCGCCGTCCAATGCACGCTTCAAGGTCTACATGATCGATGAAGTTCACATGCTCACTAGTCACGCATTCAATGCGATGCTAAAGACGCTGGAAGAACCTCCTGAACATGTGAAGTTCATATTAGCGACCACCGATCCACAAAAAATTCCTGTGACTGTGTTGTCACGCTGCCTTCAATTCAATCTCAAACAAATGCCGCCAGGGCACATTGTTTCGCATCTAGAAAATATACTTGCAGAAGAGAAGATCAGTTTTGATACGCCCGCTTTACGATTACTCGCGCAAGGTGCGCAAGGATCAATGCGCGATGCTTTGTCATTAACTGATCAAGCGATTGCGTACTCGGCCGGTAAAGTTACGCTTGAAGCCGTGCAAGGTATGTTGGGTGCTTTAGACCACACCTATTTAGTAAGATTAATGGATGCACTAGCCGCTCAAGACGGTGCGGCATTACTTGCAGTGGCTGACGATATGGCCGCGCGTAGTCTTTCATGGAGTGCAGCGCTACAAGATTTGGGTACGCTGTTAAATCGCATCGCGATTGCACAAGCAGTACCTGCTGCATTACCTGATGATTTACCTGAACTGGAAGACATACAGCGTTTAGCCGCGCAGTTCTCGGCAGAAGATGTACAACTGTTTTATCAAGTCGTGGTTCATGGACGCCAAGAGCTAGGACTCGCGCCGGATGAATATGCGGGCTTCACCATGACCTTGTTGAGAATGCTAGCGTTTACCCCGCTGCATTCTGCAGGTGAAAACAAAACTCAGTCTATGCCTGCCTCCGCAAAATCGGTTGCAGCGCTGGCAAAAGCACCAACTGCCGCAAAAGCATCAATTCCAGCTTCTAATCCAGTCATCGCTTCAAAGGCAGCCGATAGTCCAGCTCCCGCTGTAACTAAAGCGCCTAGCCCTGCGATGGCGGCATTAGCTGCAGCACGCAGTGGAAAATCGTCGAAGTCAGCGGGTGAGTTTGCATCCGATCCTATCGCGCCACCTTTTCCGGTAACGTCTGCTTCGGCGGTATCGTCTACTACACCGTCTCAAAAAAAAACTGAACTGAATTCAGCGCCAGTACAGACGATTGTTGATGAGGTCGTCGAGCAGAGTGCAGTACCAATCAATGTCACAGCATCATCATCGATGACAGCAATGATGGCGACGACGAATGCGACGACAGCGATCGATTGGCCCGTGGTGGTGAGAAAACTAGAGCTACGCGGAGTAGCGCAACAGTTAGCAACGCAAAGCGAATTACTAAACGTACATGAAGATGATGTCGTCATAAAAATTGACTTGCGAATTCCTGTTGATACGCTGCTCTCAGCGGGTAGTGTGGAGAAGCTCGCGACGGCATTGACGGGCTACTTGAATAAAAAAGTATCGATTACGACCGAGATCGGTGTGGTGCGTCAGACCGCACATGCGGCCACTCTGGCTGAGCAAGCAGAACGCTTGCAGCAAGCCGAGCAAACCTTAGAAAGCGATCCCTTTGTACAAACCTTGAAGCGCGAATTCGGTGCGACGATTGTGCCCGGATCTGTGCGACCGATTTGATTTGATTAAATGAGGAGTTCACCATGATGAAGGGCCAACTTGCCGGTCTGATGAAACAGGCGCAGGCCATGCAAGACAACATGAAAAAGATGCAGGACCAACTGGCTACGATAGAAGTAGAAGGTCAGGCAGGGGCAGGCATGGTTAAAGTGTTGATGACATGTAAAAACGATGTGAAGCGCGTATCGATTGATCCTTCACTATTAGGTGACGACAAAGATATGTTGGAAGATTTGGTTGCAGCGGCTTTCAATGATGCTGTTCGCAAGGCTGAAGCGACCACGAATGAAAAAATGTCGGGCATGACAGCTGGTTTGCCTTTGCCTCCCGGCTTCAAGCTGCCCTTCTAATAGCGCTGGCGTGTGAAGACTTCTTCCAGTTTGGATTTTTTGAGCGATGCGCTGCGTCGCTTGCCCGGTGTTGGTCCAAAATCAGCGCAAAGAATTGCCTATCACCTCATGCAGCATGATCGAGAGGGAGCAGCGCAACTAGCGCGCGCCTTAACGCAAGCGGTTGATCGCGTTCAGCACTGCGCGCTATGCAATACCTTCACCGAAAGCGACGTCTGCGAAACCTGTCTCGATGAGGAGCGCGATACTTCGTTGCTATGCGTTGTCGAGACACCTGCTGATCAATTAATGATAGAACAGACCATGACCTACAAAGGTTTGTATTTTGTATTGATGGGTCGTCTTTCTCCGCTTGATGGTATCGGACCCAAAGATTTACACCTCGATAGGCTAGTTAGTCGTGCAACGGATGGTGTTGTCACCGAAGTTGTATTGGCGACAAATTTCACCAACGAAGGTGAAGCGACCGCGCACTACATTAGCGAGACCTTAAAACAACGTGGACTCAGCGTTAGCCGTATCGCGCGCGGGGTGCCCGTAGGTGGTGAACTTGAGTATGTCGATGCAGGAACCATAGCACGCGCCATGCTAGACAGGCGCAGCACCTAGAATAACTATCTTCAAACAATATTTCCGAGCTTATGATGAATAAAAAAAATAAAGAATCAGCTTCGGTAGGACCCATGGCAGGCATCAAAGTACTCGAGTTGGGTACCTTAATCGCTGGTCCTTTTTGTGCACGCATGTTGGCTGAGTTTGGTGCGGAGGTCATTAAGATCGAAGCGCCGGGTGAGGGCGACCCGATTCGTAAATGGCGTGTACTTAAAGATGGAAATTCACTCTGGTGGTATGTGCAGAGTCGAAATAAAAAAAGTATTACCCTCAATATGAAAGACAAGCGTGCGCAAGAAATCGCACGTCGACTGGCTCTGGACGCCGACATCATTATTGAAAATTATCGTCCCGGCGTGCTTGAGAAATGGAATCTCGGTTTTGATCAATTAAAAGCGATTAATCCTGCCGCCATCATGGTGCGTTTGTCGGGTTATGGGCAGACAGGACCTTTGCGTGATGCACCGGGCTTTGGTGCGATTGGTGAATCGATGGGTGGTTTGCGCTATGTGTCGGGTCATCCTGATAGGCCGCCGGTTCGTATTGGGATTTCTATTGGAGATTCGGTCGCCTCGTTGCATGGCGCGATTGGTGCGTTGATGGCCTTACGTCATCGTGATGCAACGGGTGGCCGCTGGAATGGAAAATCGGGTGCAGAGTGCTTAGCAGGGCAAGGACAGATGGTCGATGTGGCTTTGTATGAAGCCGTATTCAACATGATGGAATCGCTGGTGCCCGAATATGATCACGCCGGTGTAGTGCGCGAGCGCACAGGCGGTGCGTTACCTGGAATTGTGCCGTCGAATACCTACACAACCGGCGATGGTGAAAATATCGTGATTGCAGGGAATGGCGATGCCATCTTTAAGCGACTCATGAGCGCGATTGGACGACAGGATATGGCAGACGATCCTGCGCTGGCTAACAATGCGGGTCGCGTACCTGCAACGCAAGCTATTGATGAGGCGATTCAGTCTTGGTGTTCTACGCAGACGATTGATGCTGCATTAGCGGTACTTCAAGGGGCTGACGTGCCCGTATCGAAAATTTATTCAGTGCGAGACATGATGCAAGATCCGCAGTTTCTTGCGCGGCAGATGTTTGAACAGCATATGTTCAAAGATGGCACTTCTATCAAACTGCCAGCGGTTACACCTAAATTATCCGAAACGCCGGGCGCTACGCGTTGGATAGGGCCTGAATTGGGTGAGCATACCGACGACGTACTTAAAACGCTGGGATATTCAGATCAAGAGATTGCTGATTTTCGCAATCAAGGTGTTCTTTAGGACACTGATATGGATGACTATTGTAGAAAAGGTGGGTGAGTGCGCCCACCATAGGTTTACTTCGCTGCGTTGATTAATTGCTCTAATTTTTCTGAATCAGCACAAAAGAGTCGTATACCTTCGGCTAATTTTTCTGTGGCCATCGCATCATCATTTAAAGCGAGCCGGAACGCAGATTCATTCAAGGTAATTTTCTGAATCGTTGCAGAGGCTGCTTTTTGTGCCGATAACTTGGGTTCAACAGGACCTTGCGCATCACGCAATTTTTGCAAGAGTTCTGGGCTGATGGTTAATAAATCACAGCCAGCTAATTCAAGAATTTGCGATGTATTGCGAAAGCTCGCACCCATGACTTCCGTTGGGTAGCCAAACTTTTTGTAGTACGTATAAATCCGGCCTACTGATTGCACACCAGGATCGTCAGCGCCTGTGTAGTCTGTGCCCGTCGCTTTTTTGTGCCAGTCATAGATTCGGCCTACAAATGGCGAGATTAATTGCGCACCTGCTTCCGCTGCAGCGATCGCTTGTGGCAGACAAAACAACAACGTCATGTTGCAGTGTATGCCTTCTTTCTCAAGCACTTTGGCTGCTTGTATACCTTCCCAGGTCGAAGCAATTTTGATCAACACACGTTGACGTGATACACCTGCGGCGTCGTAGAGAGCAATTAACTGTCGTGCTTTTTGTAGCGTAGCTTGGGTATCAAATGAAAGGCGAGCGTCGGTTTCGGTGGACACTCGACCTGGAATAATCGCCAGTATTTTTTTTCCGAACTCGACCAGTAAATGATCAACTATGTCGCTGGTTGATTTCCCTGGGTGGTTTTGTAGTACATGATCCAGCAATGAACGATACTCAGGTTTTTGAACCGCTTTAAGTATCAGTGAAGGATTCGTCGTCGCATCTTGCGGCGCGAAGGCTTGCATCGATTGAAAGTCGCCGGTATCAGCGACGACTGTCGTGTACTGTTTTAGCTGGTCGAGTTGATTCATTTCAGTGTTTCTTTTGCAAAGTGCGGGCGATCAAGCCCGCAGTCGATCCGTCATGGGTATGAGTTGATGATTTGCCTTCGAGTTCAGGCAATATGCGCGCGGCGAGTGTCTTTCCGCGTTCTACACCCCACTGATCAAAACTATTGATATCCCACAGCACTCCCTGCACAAACGTTTTGTGTTCGTAGAGGGCTAGTAGGGCACCTAAAGTCGTCGGCGTCAGCTTATCCATGAGTAGTGTGTTGCTGGGCCGATTACCTGGCAGCACACGAAACTCGGCGAGTGCTTCACCTTCATGACCAGCGCGCTCATCTTTTTGATGACCCACCATCAACGCCTCTGCTTGTGCGAAGCAATTTGCCAGCAAAGTATGTTGTTGGTTAGCGCGATCATGGGATGGATTGATCGCAGCGATAAAATCGACCGGTACTAAATCCGTACCTTGATGCAGCATTTGGAAGTATGCATGTTGACCGTTGGTACCCGTACTACCCCAAATCACAGGTGCGGTCGGCGACGTGACAGGGATGCCAGCGTTGGTAACCCGCTTGCCGTTACTTTCCATATCAACTTGCTGTAAGTGGACAGGGAATAAACGCAAGTCTTCGTGATAGGGCGCAATCAGATGCGACGAGCTTCCGAAATACTGACGGTACCACCAGCCGAGTAAGCCCAGCATGACAGGCATATTCTGCTCGAGGGGTGACTCTTGAAAGTGTTTGTCCATCGCATGCGCGCCTGCTAAGAACGCGCGGAAATTGTCCATACCAACCGCAATGGCGACTGATAGACCAATCGCAGACCATACAGAATATCGACCACCTACCCAATCCCAGAAGGGCAGCATGTTGGCTGTATCGATGCCGAATTCAGCCACGGCTTTGGCATTCGTCGATACGGCCACAAAGTGTTTTGCCAGATCAGCGGTTTTACCTTTAGTTAAAAACCACTCGCGCGCAACGCGTGCATTAATCAGCGTTTCTTGCGTGGTAAAACTTTTTGAGGCGACGATAAAGAGTGTTGTTTCAGGTGATAAATTAGTCAGAACCGCATCGATAGCATGACCATCGACATTGGATAAAAAATGCGCGCGCAATCCCGGTTTGATAAAGGGTCGCAGTGCTGCACACGCCATCGCTGGGCCGAGATCAGATCCACCAATGCCGATATTCACGACATCGGTAATCACCTTACCTGTAAAGCCTAGCCATTCACCGCTGCGGATTCGTTGCGACAGTTGATCTATACGATGTAACACCTGCTGGACTTCGTTGCTAAGAACTTCGCCATTGAGTTCGAAGCGCAGTTCTGCAGGTGCGCGTAACAGTGTGTGAAGCGCTGGACGTTGTTCTGTTGCGTTGACAGGCGCGCCTTGGAACATTGCATCGCGTCGTTCTTCCAAGCTGCAGGAGCGGGCAAAACCTGTCAGTAACGATACTGTGGTCGCATCGATATGATTTTTTGAGTAATCGAGAAATAGACCAGCAGCTTCCAGCGAAAAATGATGGAAACGCTTTTTATCCTCAGCGAACAGCGCAGGAAGTTGCCACGCTCGCGCTAGCGGAGCGTGATCGGTAAGCGTTGCCAGGGCGGCTGTTTTTTTTGTATGAGAGTCGGACATTAAAAGGGCGACTGGTGCAGTAGCGATGCCGCGTGCGTCAAAACCGCAATGTTACCTGCAGGAACTTGAAATTTTGCAAATTTCCGACAATTCTTGCTGTTGGTTAGTGATTATCGCAACCAGAAGTCCGTCCATTGGAGCCTTTACGGGCTTTCTTCGTCTTGTGTCAGCGCAAACTGCGCCAAATTCCTCCCAAGAAATGCCATTCGTCCCCCTAATTTCAAATTATTTGTGCGATTAACAACACTTTGTTCGAAAATTGCAGCTTTTTAGTTGTTAATTTACTAAACTAAATGTTGTTTTAAAGGCAATTAATTCGGAGCTCGATTTTCCAGTGATGTTTTTGAGCGAATGGGGAGGTCATCTTGCAAGCATTTTCAAGCACAGTCAGGGACATGTATGCGTTGGCTGAATACGCAGCCCCCGACCAATTTCTAACGCAGGCAATCAATTTGCTCCAAATGTGGATACGTTTTGATGGAGCTATCTTTGGTACCGGCGAAGGCGCGCAAAAAAATACTTTGGCGCTGCTCGAGTCCTCGATGGAAGCACCGACCGCTACCGTACCTGAGACCATTATTTCGACGACAGGCTCACCGGGCGATGCTGGGTCGCGGTTTGCTAATGATCCTGTGGCACGCGGATTTCGTGATGCACCGTTTTCTCCCGAGCGAGGCGGCGTGCGCGAGCTGTATCGCAAGAGCCGGGATGGCAAAAAGACGCCCACTAAAGAGCTATCCGGCACGCGTAATCTTGCTGAAGAGTTGAGCTTGTGCCATCTAATGGTTCATGGTGATGATCCTAAGCGCGTTGCTCCCGCACGCTGGATTGTTTTGTTTCGCAAGCACGATATACGTTTTGCGGATGCCGATGCTGCCTGTCTGCATGGATTGTGGATTCATCTCTCACGAGCATTAGCAATTAATCGCAGTCGCGTTTACGAACGTAATGCGCAGCGCGATAAGTCCCATGCCATCGCATCGTGGAAGGCCAGATAGAAATAGGCGATCAGCGTTTATTTGATTTATTGGAACGCGAGTGGCCAGAGAGTGCACCTGATCGTATTCCAGCGCAGGTGATGGAAATTTTGATGGCGGGTAAAACATTTCGCGGTACCCAAATTGAAATCAGTTTGCATCGCCAAAATGGCAGTTTGAGTTGTCGTGTACGTCCAGTGGGGGCTATGGAAATACTCAGTCCACGAGAGTTTGTGGTGGCAAAACGGTTCGCTGCAGGTATGAGCCATAAGCAGATTGCACGCGAACTCGGCGTATCACATCACACCGTGCGTAATCAGCTAGCGCATTTGTACCGCAAGTTGAATCTGCACGACAAGATGTCGCTGGCTCAGTATTTGGCGACCAATGCAGCACCCGTTTAATTCGCGCTTACGGGCATTGCTTAGGGTCCTTGGGCCGTCATCCGCTAAAATGCATGCTTCTCGCACGATGGTGGCCCCTATGACTCAGGACGAACTCAAGCAAGCAGTCGCACACGCTGCACTCGATTATGTAATTGACGGAGAAATCATTGGTGTTGGCACCGGTTCAACAGCGAATTTTTTTATCGATGAACTAGGCAAAATCCGCGATCGTATTCGAGGTGCGGTTGCATCTTCCGAAGCAACGGCGAACCGATTGAAATCTCACGGTATCACCGTATTTGATTTAAATGATGTGACCAAACTGTCGGTGTATGTCGATGGCGCGGATGAAATCAATCATCAAGGTCAAATGATTAAAGGTGGCGGCGGTGCGTTAACCCGAGAAAAAATTGTCGCTTCTGTCGCCGATCAATTTATTTGTATTGCTGATGAATCCAAACTAGTCAACGTGATGGGCAAATTTCCATTACCCGTGGAAGTGATCCCGATGGCGGAGAAAGCCGTCGTGCGGCAATTACTTGCGCTAGGCGCTCAGCCTGAACTTCGTATGAAGGAGGGCAAACCCTACGTTACCGACAACGGCTGTTGGATACTCGATGCTCGTGGTTTGCAGATTCATCATCCGCTTGAGCTCGAGCAGAAAATTAATGAGATCGCCGGTGTGGTGAGCGTTGGCCTGTTTGCGAAAAAAGCCGCCTCAGTTTGTTTGCTGGGCTCGGGCTCGGGTGTGAAGACTTTGAAATTTTAAACTGGTCGTTCGTGTTTCGGCGGTGCTGGAGGTTTAGTGAAGTATGCGCTTCAAGCTGACTACGATCTGAAGACGCTATCAACACGAGCTGAGATTGAGAGCCGGGTTGATCCACGTACTGAACTTGCAAATGCCTAATTTAGCTCGGTGAAAATTAAAAAAGCCCGCAAACGTTCATTTGCGGGCTTTTTCATTTTGGCTCTCCGACCTTTATCGAATCGGTAGCATGCTGATTACTGAGCTGGGGGCACATATCCTTGCGCCTCATCGGCACCATCGCCAAAAAAGTGTTTTTCCATTTGCGTCGCTAAATATTTGCGTGCGCGCGCATCGGCTAGGTTCAAACGATTTTCATTCACCAGCATAGTCTGGTGTTTCAACCAAGCGGCCCAGGCTTCTTTGGAGACGCTCTCCCAGATTTTTTTACCCATTTCACCGGGGTAAGGTGGGAAATCCAGACCTTCGGCTTCTTTTTCTAATTTGATGCAGTGAACCATGCGTGTCATTGAAATCTCCGTGCAATAAATTTATTAGCGAATCTTTTTATTCGATGGTGCTTATAACTTCTTAATCAGCACCATCGATTTGCGCTGCCAGTTATACATGTTTTGTCTATCTTTGGGCAGATCATCAATACTGGCCATGACAAAACCTCGTTTTAAAAACCAATGCGCTGCGCGTGTTGTTAGCACAAATAATTGTTTAAAACCGGCGGCACGAGCACGGGTTTCTAAGTGCTTTAATAAACGCTCGCCATCACCTTGTGCCTGTGAGTCAGGACTGACCGTCAGGCACGCCATTTCAGCCATTTTTTCTGCTGGAAAAGGATACAAGGCAGCGCAACCAAAAATTACACCGTCGTGCTCAATCACCGAAAAATAATCAACTTCACGCTCTATCAGCTCACGACCGCGCTTAACCAGTGTGCCATCAGCTTCGAGAGGCTCAATCAGATGCAAAATACTCGCCACATCTTCAATCGTGGCTTCGCGCAGACTCTCCAGATTTTCTGACGAGATCATGGTGCCCACACCATCGTGCGTAAAGACTTCTAGCAAGACAGAACCATCAATGGTGTAAGGAACAAGATGAGCACGAGGTACGCCCAAGTTCGCGGCACGGGTCGCTGCTTCAAAATAATAGGCAGCGTCTGCATTGAGTGAGCCTGATTCCAACACTGCACTAGCCTGATGCGTTGATACTTCGCGTATCTCGGTACCTGCTGCGTCCGTAATCAGCGGTATCTCGGTAATAAAAATAAGTTTGTCAGCGCGTAGTGCCGTCGCAGCGGCCACTGCGACATCTTCCATAGCGAGATTGAATACTTCGCCAGTGGGTGAAAAACCCAGCGGCGAGAGCAGCACCAATCCACCGGCATTTAGAATCGGATTTATGGCTTCATAGGCGATTTTTCGAGCCAGGCCAGTCAATTCATGGTCAACGCCATCAATGATGCCGACTGGGCGTGCAATCACAAAATTACCTGAGATAACGCGGATAGCCGCATTCGCCATCGGTGTATTCGGCAATCCCTGACTAAATGCGGCTTCGATATCAAGGCGCAATTCACCAGCAGCTTCTTTGGCACATTCCAGCGCGACCTCATCCGTAATCCGCAGACCATTGTGAAAGCGTGATTCGACCTTACGCAGCGCGAGTTGTTCTTCCACTTGTGGTCTAGAGCCGTGCACCAGTACTACTCTTATGCCTAGTGCATGCAGCAGTGAGAGATCATGTGCTAGTACAGGTAGTGCACCCGCCATGACGAGCTCACCCGGAAACGCCACCACGAAGGTTTTGCCACGGAAGGCGTGAATATAGGGTGCGACAGAGCGCAGCCAGCTAACGAACTGAGTCGGATTGTCCATGGGTCGCATTATAATTCGCTCTGACATGTCCGCCTCTGAAACCCCGAAAAAAGTGCGGCCTGCTTCCGCCGCCGCCACTCGCTTACCGCCGCCTCGCCACCCGCTGCCGCTTGTCAGCTTTCCTGAAGAGCTGCCTGTCTCTGCTCGTCGTGAGGAGATTGCGGCTGCGCTGCAGGCGAATCAAGTCATTATCGTCAGTGGTGAAACCGGTTCCGGCAAAACGACCCAGCTGCCAAAAATCTGCTTATCGCTAGGACGCGGTGAGCGTGGCCTGATTGGGCATACCCAGCCACGCCGCATCGCGGCGACTGCCACTGCCAAACGTATTGCTCAGGAGTTGGGTTCTGCGCCGGGTATGCATGTGGGCTACAAGATTCGCTTTAATGATGTGTTGTCCGATGGTGCGTGGGTCAAGCTAATGACCGATGGCATCTTGCTCGCTGAAACACAAAGCGACCCATTACTACGCAACTACGACACATTGATTATCGATGAAGCGCATGAGCGCAGCTTGAACATCGATTTTCTATTAGGTTATCTGAAGCAGTTACTACCTAAACGTCCTGATTTAAAGGTGATCATCACCTCGGCAACGATTGATGCGGATAGATTTTCACGTCATTTTGAAATTAAGGGTCGTCCCGCTCCCGTGATTGAAGTGTCAGGTCGTTTGTATCCGGTTGAGATACGCTACCGTCCGGTCGACTCTGAACTCACGCAAAAAAATGCGAATGCTGGTACAGCCGGTCCGGCCAAACAAGCAGCAGCACCCACTTCAGCCGCAGCGCGTGGTAAACAACAACGCGATTTGATGGATGCGATTGTCGATGCAGTCGATGAGTTGGCATTGAATGGCCCCGGCGATATTTTGATATTTCTACCCGGTGAGCGAGAAATTCGCGATGCCGCTGAAGCCTTGCGCAAGCACCATCCCCCGCATGTAGAGATCTTGCCTTTGTTTGCGCGTCTCTCAGCGCAAGAACAAGAGCGTGTATTCAAAACGAGTAATGCACGTCGTTTGGTACTCGCTACCAATGTCGCTGAAACGTCATTAACAGTGCCTGGCATACGCTTTGTGGTGGATGCAGGTACAGCACGCGTTAAACGTTACAGCTACCGTAACAAGGTTGAACAATTACAGATTGAAGCGATCGCTCAATCAGCGGCTAATCAACGTGCGGGTCGTTGTGGACGTGTTGCGGCAGGTGTGTGCATACGTTTATATGATGAACACGATTACTTACAGCGACCGAAATTTACTGACCCGGAAATTCTGCGCTCGTCATTAGCGGCCGTTATTTTGAAAATGAAATCGCTGAAGTTGGGCGACGTCGAGCAGTTTCCATTTATCGAGCCACCCTTAGGTCGGGCGATTGCAGATGGCTATCAGCTATTGCAAGAACTGGGTGCAGTGGATGATGCGCGCGAGCTCACCCCCTTAGGTAGGCAACTGGCTAAGCTGCCACTTGATCCGCGGGTGGGCCGAATGATGCTCGCCGGTCGGGATCATGATTGTTTATCCGAGATGTTGATAGTGGCTGCCGCGCTGTCAGTGCAAGATCCACGTGATCGACCTGCAGAGGCTCAAGGTGCTGCGGATAACGCTCACAAAAAATTTGCTGATGAAAAATCTGAATTTCTCAGCTATCTAAAAATATGGAAATGGTTTGAAGAAGCCATTGATCAGAAAAAATCCAATCGACAGCTACAAGAACAATGTCGCGAGAATTTTTTATCGCAAATGCGTTTGCGTGAATGGCGCGATGTGCATTCGCAATTATTTACGCTGGTTCGAGAGCAAGGCTGGCGCATGAATGAAGCAGCAGCCACGTATGAGCAACTGCATTTAGCGTTGCTGACGGGTCTGCTGGGTAACGTGGGTTATAAGTCGGATGATGAACCTTTGTATCTGGGCGCGCGCGGTATACGCTTTCATTTGTGGCCTGGTTCGGTATTAACTAAAAAAGCAGGTCGTTGGGTAGTGGCGGGCGAGTTAGTTGAAACTTCTCGCTTGTTTGCACGAACCATCGCTAACATTCAGCCTGAGTGGCTGGAGCGGGTAGGTGGACATTTATTAAAAAAATCCTGGGGCGATCCGCGCTGGGAAAAAAAGAGTGGACAAGTATCTGCGTATGAGCGCGCTACTTTGTATGGCTTAGTTGTTTATAGTCAGCGTCGAACGGATTACGGAAAAATTCAACCAGCCGAAGCGCGTGAAATCTTTATTCGTAGTGCCTTGGTGCAGGGTGATTTTGAGACCCGCGCCCCTTTTTTTGCACACAATCAAAAATTAATTCGCGAGATAGAAAATCTCGAGCATAAGTCGAGGCGCTTAGACGTGTTAGTCGACGAAGAATTAATTGCAGGCTTCTACGATAAGTTACTACCCGAGTCGATTCATAACACGGTCGATTTCGAGAAGTGGTTACGTAAGGCGAGTAAAGACGATCCTAAATTACTGTATCTCAGTCGCGATGATTTGATGCGGCATGAGGCTGCCGGTGTGACTACCGATTTATTCCCCAAAGTGATGCGAACAGCAGGTATAGAAATGTCGCTGACCTATCACTTTGAGCCGGGTGCAGTACGTGATGGGGTGACGTTGGCGGTGCCTTTGTACTCACTCAATCAAGTGTCTTTAGCGCGCTGCGAATGGCTGGTGCCCGGCATGCTGAAAGAAAAAGCACATTTACTGCTGAAATCGTTGCCGCAAAAATTACGTCGTCATTGCGTACCTTTGCCTGACTATGCGGCTGGGTTTTGTGATCGAGTGCACGAAGCAAAAAAATTCGGGCAGGGTAGTTTGTTGGATGCCATCATCGCCGATGTACGAAGTCAGACGACTGTGGTGATTAAAACATCTGACTTCAAGTTGGAAACATTGCCAGCTCATCATTTTATGAATTTTAAAATCATTGATGAGCACGGTAGGCAATTAGATATGGGGCGCAATCTCTCTACATTGCAAGCAGAGTTGGGCACGCAGGCGCGCGAGCAGTTTCAGAAAATTGCTGAGCAAGCGGTTCCTGTTGATAGTGTGGTTGGGTCAAGTACTGCGGTTAATAACAAACCCACCCAAAGTCGAAGTGCAGCGGGTCCGGCTAATTTTCAACATTTAACGACCTGGTCGTTTGATGCTTTGCCAGAGTTACTCGAGATTCAGCAAGGTAAACAAACGCTGATTGGTTTCCCGGCATTAGTTGATCGTGTAACGCATTGCGATCTTGAAGTGTTTGATGATCCGAATGAAGCCGCTGCCATCCACAGTGCAGGTTTGTGTCGCCTCTTTGCTCTGCAGCTTAAAGAGCAACTGAAGTATCTAGAAAAAAATGTCGCCGGTTTGCAGCAAATGGGTATGCAGTTTATGGCCCTGGGCTCGCAAGAAGAGTTGCGCGACCAAATCATACAAGCTGGTCTAACACGTGCTTGCTTGCAATTACCATTGCCCACGAACGCTAATGAATTTAATCAGCGCCGCGATGATGGCAAGGCGCGGTTGAATTTATTAGTTAATGAAATAGCGCGTTTGGTGGGACAAATTTTAGGTGAATACCATACGCTCCCCAAAAAGCTGCAATCGCTGGGTGGAGACAGAGCATGGGCAACTCGCTCATTTCCCGCGGTACTTGAAAGCCGTCCAGGTGAGGATGGATAAATTGAGAACCGATCCCACGCGCGATGCTCGACTAATGAGCGAATGGCAGCAAGCGGCAATGCCTTTGCAAAGTGCATTGATAAGTGGCTCGTATGGTGATCCAAAAATGCAAGAGTTCCGCTGGATGCTAGAAGAACTGCGTGTCTCGTTATTTGCGCAAGAGCTGAAGACACCGATGCCTGTGTCGGTTAAACGGCTGCAGAAGGTGTGGGAAACCATGCAGCGCTAACTAAGTCATAGCGATGCATTCGCGCTGCACTAGTGCAGAACTTCCTGCCGTCAATTATTACGTATCTGAATAGGCAAACTCTAATCA
>JBEDHZ010000068.1:0-9689 GCA_041173845.1 Pseudomonadota bacterium | reverse complement strand
GGATAAATGCAAAAACCTGTAAGCGATGGCTGTCATAGCGATGCGTCGTTTGAATGGGCTTACGACCCACCGGAAGTTCATCAATCACGGACACGTCCAGGTCACCATAAAGTGTCATGGCAAGGGTCCGAGGAATGGGCGTGGCGGTCATTACCAACACGTGTGGATGAATTTCTTTGTTCTTATCCCAAAGTTTCGCTCGTTGAGCGACACCAAAGCGATGCTGCTCATCGATGATACATAGCCCCAGGTTATTAAACTTTACGACGTCTTCAAAAATGGCATGGGTTCCTACGAGAATCTTCAATTCTCCAGAGGCCAAGTCCTCAAGCAATCCAACGCGGTCTTTTTTCTTAACAGATCCGGTTAGTTTGGCGATGCTAATTCCTAAGGCATCTGCGAAATTCTTCAGACCTTGGTAATGTTGATCCGCTAAAATCTCCGTAGGGGCCATGATACAGGCTTGCGTCCCATTGTCGATGGCCAATAGCATAGAGATAAATGCCACAATGGTTTTCCCGGATCCCACATCGCCTTGGAGTAATCGGTTCATTTGTTTGCCCGATTTCATGTCTTGGAAGATTTCTCGGATTACTTTTTTCTGAGCTCCGTGTGGATGAATGAACCTCGGGGGAATTCTGTCCTGACGACTTCGGTGTCGGAAGGTTACTCGTACTTATCGACGCAACTTGGTCCGATATTTTTTCCCCAAGTTTACCTAAAGTTAAAGCTGCCTTAGAAAGGCCTTTGCTAATTTTTTTGCGTAACTGCTTAGCTCTTGGGCTCACTGGTCTGCTGCGCCCAGAACTATCACTTGAAGAATCGTCGTTAGCGACTACCGCTGTTCTCGGGGTCGCCGCTGGTGTTGGCATGGGTGTCGATGCAGGCGTAGGTGCGGCACTTCTATTTGAAACCGGGGTGATGGTATCTGGCGTCGCAAACCTCACTGATCGCGGTGTGGTCGATGAGCTCGATTTGTCGTCGTCGATGGATTTTTTTGAGAGACGCATTACTTCTTTTTTTATATTAATTTGCCGTACAAGCTTTGTTCTTTTAGTCGGCGGTGTATGCGGATCTCCACTAACTTTGGATCCATCAAACGCTAGCGCATCTTTTTCTGCAGATTTTGGTCCTGATGCCAATCGCGGAGTAGTCGGTGCGCTAACTGAGCTGGAACTTCCCGATGCGGCTTGCTGATTTTTTTCTTGGGTTTTTTCTGTGCGGGAATTTGATGAATTATTACCCTCGATTTTGCTTAACTTGTCTTCAAGCTGGTCAAGTAGCTTAGACAAATTCTCAGGTTGTTTTGATGTAGGGTTCATTTTTATAGCCGTTTCAAATTAAGGAAAAAGTAAAGTCGAAAATTCGTAACTCTCTGAAATACTTAGTTCCAAAGATCGAACCCCGTGATCGAATTAAGGCGATGGGTTATCCTTTCGGTTTTGCTTTCTTCAGGAGAATTCCATGCTGGATGTTGTAAACGGCCCACTCAAACTCACCGACACCGCCCTCCTACGTAAGCAGGCCTATCTCAACGGGGTCTGGGTGGATGCGGCGACGCGTTTTGATGTAACCAATCCAGCCGATGGCCAAATCCTCATCAGCGTGCCCAATCAAGGTGCAAACGAAGCCGCGCAAGCGATCACTGCGGCACAAGCTGCTTTTCCTAGCTGGGCCGCTAAAACGGGGAAGGAACGTTCACAACTCATGCGTAAATGGTTTGATCTGATCGTCGCCAATGCCGATGATCTGGCGCGACTGATGACTGCTGAGCAGGGCAAGCCTGTGGCGGAAGCCAAAGGCGAAGTGATGTATGGCGCAAGCTTTATCGAATGGTTTGCGGAAGAAGCTAAGCGCGTAAATGGTGATGTGCTCGCCAGCCCTGCGGTGGACCGCCGACTTGTCACACTCAAACAACCCATCGGAGTGTGTGCTGCGATTACACCATGGAATTTTCCGATTGCGATGATCACCCGAAAAATCGCACCTGCACTGGCAGCGGGCTGCACCATTGTGATTAAACCCGCAGAACAAACACCTCTTTCCGCACTCGCGCTGGCTGAATTAGCTCACCGCGCTGGTTTGCCAGCGGGCGTAATTAACGTCTTAACAGCCGATAGCGATAATTCAATCGCGATTGGTAAGGTGCTGTGTTCCAGTCCCGTCGTACGACACATTTCATTTACAGGGTCCACACCTGTAGGCCGCATCTTGATGGCCCAAAGTGCACCGACCATCAAAAAATTGGCGCTGGAATTAGGTGGCCATGCACCTTTCATCGTTTTTGACGATGCCGATATTGATGCCGCAATTGAAGGTGCATTGATTTCCAAATATCGCAATGCAGGACAAACCTGTGTCTGTACTAATCGCTTTTATGTACACGACAAGGTATACGACGAGTTTGTAAAAAAACTTGCTGCTGGTGCCGCAAAAATTGCCGTCGGTAATGGTTTCACTGAAGGCGTTCAACAAGGTCCTATGATTGATGAGCAGGCCGTGGCTAAAGTCACTGAGCATGTAACGGATGCACTGAGTAAAGGCGCTAAGTTAGAGTCAGGCGGCGCAGCGCATGCACTGGGTGGATTATTCTATCAACCCACCGTACTGTCGAATGTAACGCCCAACATGAAAATCATGCAGGAAGAAACCTTTGGCCCGGTCGCAGCTATCGTGCGCTTCCATGATGAAAAAGAAGTGATCGCCGCCGCCAACGATACGGATTATGGTTTGGCGAGTTATTTTTATTCGCGTGATGCTAGCCGCATGTGGCGCGTTGCTGAACAACTGGAATATGGCATGGTGGGTATCAACACTGGCCTTATCTCCAATGAAGTCGGGCCCTTCGGTGGTGTCAAACAATCGGGCTTAGGTCGTGAAGGTTCCAAGTACGGCATCGATGAATATCTAGAACTGAAATATCTTTGCATAGGCGGCATTTAATGCAGCTAACTCACTGGATGCTGCCTGATGTCAAATGAGTCAGGCGGTATCCAACCTTCAAGCAATACTTCCTCAGGTAAGTTAGCACTGCTGCTAGCGGCCTTGGCTATGCTGGGGCCGTTTTCTGTTGATGCCTATTTACCCGCATTTCCATCAATCGAACACAGTCTGTCGGCCAGTGCGCTGCAAGTGCAGCAAACACTCACCGCGTATATGGCGGCATTTGCGGTAATGATTCTGTGGCACGGTGCGCTCTCGGACGCATTTGGTCGACGCAGCATCATCCTGTTATCGCTAGCGGTGTATGCGATTGCCTCTATCGGTTGTGCGGCAGTCCACAGCATTGAATATTTTTGGGTCTTCCGAATGCTGCAGGGCGTATCGGCTGGCGCGGGCGTCGTGATAGGTCGTGCGATTATTCGCGATTTATATAGCGGCTCAGAAGCGGCAAAGATGTTGTCGCTGGTGACGATGATTTTTTCTGTCTCACCGGCGATTGCACCGATCGTTGGTGGTTGGGTAGTCGCAGTATCCGTGTGGCGCACACTTTTTTTACTGCTGTTCGCCTTTGCGATAGTCATGCTGTGGTGGTGCTGGCGTACTCTGCCTGAAACACTGCCAGTCCATCAGCGACAACGCTTTCATCCTGAATCGCTGTGGGAAAACTATCGGCAAATTTTTAGCTCGCGCATGTTTCAACTCAAAGCAGCGGCGATTGCGTGTAATTTTTCAGGATTATTTTTGTATGTGGCTTCAGCACCGGCCATCATTACGCGCCACCTCGGCTTAGGGCCCACGGAATTTAGCTGGTTGTTTGTACCCTCAGTTGTGGGAATTTTTCTGGGTGCGTTAGCAGCTAATCGTCTGGCCGGTCGGATTTCAACGCAACGACAAATTTTAATTGGCTTTGTTTTTTTGATGGCAGCTTGCTTGTTTAATGTCGGCTACCATGCATTTTTTCCAGCTGCCGTGCCCTGGACAGTCGCCCCGCTATTTCTGTATACAATCGGTATGTCGATGGCCGCACCCGGCTTAACGCTGCTGATACTTGATTTATTTCCAGCGATTCGCGGAACGGTCGCTTCGTGTCAGTCATTTACCATGACGATGCTGTCTGCAGTAGTGGCTGGATTGCTTGCCCCTATGCTGAGTGATTCGGTGCTGTACTTAGCTATCGGTCAGCTAGTGTTGGTGCTGATAGGTTTTACACTGTGGTGCTTAGTACTATTAATACAACCCTCGGCTGGCTTACAAAAATAAAGGGAATGCAGTGAAAAAAATTAGTTTTACGATCGTCTTGCTATTACTAACGACATTTGCCCATGCTGACAACTGGGTCATCATTACGCAATCAACCAAAACAGGTGTGACACAGTATGTGGATGTAGATAGCATAGAACGCAATCTCGGGCTGGTAGAAATGTGGCGTATCTTCGAACACAAGCCGCCTTCGTTACGCAAAGCTAACGGTAAGCCACTCACCTCACAAAAAATTCGTACTGAGTTTGATTGCCCGTCACGCGCTATGCGCCAAGTGTCTTACACCTGGTATGCGGGATCTATGGCTAGCGGTGATATTGTCAATCAAATGACAGTTCCTGATGTTTGGCTGATAGATCAGTTTGATGAATTCACACTGCCGCTATGGAAAATGGCTTGCAGTGACTGGGAAGAAAAATAGTCGCTTAAACTCGCTACTCTTAATTTCTTTTTCCCCCTCTGTGTTTAGCCGTATTTTTTGCACTATTTTTATTTTTGTTCTTCATGCCTGAAAACACCGCTTCCGAAACCGATAGACACATGCTGTACGACCCGAATGAGCGGCGCATACGAAGCTTCGTCACCCGCGCTGGGCGTTTATCTACGGCACAAGCGCGCGCCATAGATTCACTGGGACCCACTTACTGCCTACCGTTTCAAAAATCCGCTGTAGCGTTTGATACCGTATTTCAGCGGCCTGCGCCAACCATTCTTGAAATCGGCACCGGCATGGGCGAGACGACCGCATTCATTGCAGGTCACCTGTCGGATAAAAATTTTCTGGGGGTCGAAGTACACACGCCGGGCATTGGTAGTTTATTGAAATTGATCGGTGAACAATCACTCACTAATTTGCGCTTGATTCAGCATGATGCGGTTGAAGTCGTTCGCGACATGATCGCGCCGAATTCATTAGCGGGCATTCATGTTTTTTTTCCTGACCCTTGGCACAAAGCACGTCATAACAAACGTCGATTGATTCAAGGCCCATTTGTGGAGCTGCTGACATCGCGCTTAATGATGGGCGGCTATTTGCATTGCGCTACGGATTGGCAAGAATATGCCGAACAAATGCTGGACGTCTTGAGTGCTGAGCCGACATTAAAAAATACCGCTGCATCCTACGCAGCACGTCCAGATTACCGCCCTACCACCAAGTTTGAAAATCGTGGATTGAAATTAGGGCACGGTGTTTGGGATTTGGTTTTTACACGCACGGCTTAAAAATTTAAGCCGTGTAATTTACTCCGCCCAGACCACCCAACCCGTCACCGCTGAAATTAATATCAGCACGCCAAACACAATTCGGTACCAAACAAAGATCGTGAAATCATGCGAGCTGATATAGCGCAGCAACCAACGCACACAAAAGAAGGCTGAGATAAACGCAGCCAACGCACCAACTCCAAACATGGGCAAGTCAGCCACCGAGAGTAAGGCGCGTTCTTTATACAACGAATAAATCGTTGCGCCAAAGAGTGTGGGTATCGCCAGGAAAAATGAAAACTCTGTTGCTGCTTGGCGTGATAAACCAAATGCCATCGCACCAATAATGCTAGCGCCAGAACGACTCGTACCGGGTATCAATGCAAAGCATTGTGCGCAGCCCACCTTGAATGCATCGAGCATCGTCATCTCATCGACTGAATGAATACGCAGACTGTCTTCATTAAGACGATTACGTCTTTCCACAATTAGAATGACGAATGCGCCGATGATAAATGCCAATGCTACCGGCACCGGTGCAAATAAATGCGCTTTAATCATTTTTCCAAACAGTAAACCTAAAACGACTGCTGGCAAAAATGCGACTAAAAGATTCGCCACAAAACGTCGCGCTGCGACATCGGATGAAAAGTTGCGAATCACATCAATAATGCGATGACGGTACTCCCAGCAGACAGCCAGCATGGCACCCGCCTGAATCACTATCTCAAAGACCTTTACTTTTTCGCCCGTAAAATTTAGCAGGCTACCTGCAAGGATGAGATGGCCCGTTGATGAGATGGGTAAAAATTCCGTCAGCCCTTCGACGATACCCATGATGATGACTTTAATGAGGAGTGCTGTATCCATGCCGTGAAAGCCTAACATTCAAACTGAGGCGAGCTTACTATGCTCATCATGAAAAAATAGTGACGCCTATTCATCACTCATAACGTAATGCTTGTATCGGCAACAAGCTGGCTGCTTTACGCGCAGGATAAAAACCAAAAAATATTCCAACCACTGCCGAAAAACTCACCGCAAGAATAATCGACGCGGTCGACAATTGCGTTTGCCAACCGGCGATTTCGGCGATTAACCACGAGCCTCCAACGCCTAAGGCAATTCCGATTAATCCACCAAACACCGATAACGTCACTGCTTCAACTAAAAATTGTGTGAGTATGTCGCGACTTCTGGCACCCACTGCAAGACGCAAACCGATCTCGCGCGTACGCTCAGTCACAGAGACCAACATAATATTCATAATGCCGATACCGCCTACGATCAATGATACGGAAGCCACAGCAGCTAACAGCATGGCCATTACGCGTGACGATTCTTCTTGCGCTTGCAGCATCTCCGTCATATTACGCAATGTGATCGGATCGGGCTGTCCTTCGGTAGTGCGCATGCGCTGGCGCAGTAAAGAGCGAATTTTATCTTCGGCTTCGCTCATGCTTTCGCCATCAAACACTTTTAACTGAATCATGCCCACTTGGCGTTGTTTGCCCGGCTCGACACCAATAATGCGGTTACGTGCTGTCGACAAGGGAACCATGATCACATCATCTTGATCATTGCCAGTCATATTCTGACCTTTGCGTGAAAGCACACCAACGATAGTCACCGGCACATTTTTTATGCGTATGGTTTGATCCATAGGATCGTTATCACCAAATAATTCGCGTGCCACGGTCTGGCCTATCAATGCGACCTTGCCTGCGCCTGCAAGCTCGGCCGGTTCAAACATACGGCCTTCTTCCAAGGTCCAGTTACGCACTACAAAATAATCCGGCGTGATACCAAACACTTGCGTGGCCCAGTTAGCATTTCCATTCACGACCTGCGCACTACCGCGATAAGTTGGCGCTACCGCTTCAACTTCACTGACTTCACGTGCAATCGCGACAGCATCATCTTCCGTTAAGTCAGGCGTCGCGCCGGTACCGATACGCACACCATTCGCAGTACGAGCACCGGCCGTGATGATCATGAGATTGGATCCCAGACTTTTGATTTGCTCTTGTATGCGCAGCTCAGCGCCCGCGCCCACTGCCAACATAGTAATTACTGCAGCAACACCAATAATGATGCCCAACATCGTCAACACCGAACGCAGTAAATTGACTCGCAGCGCATTCATCGCAACGCGTAAAGTGGCTAGCAGATTCATGATGCTTCCACCGTTGCTGCACTCAACTGGCTTTGCGCATTGGCCGGAGTATTTTTTACATCTGAAATTATTTTTCCGTCACGGAAGGTAACAATGCGCGAAGCAAACGCTGCGATATCCGGCTCATGCGTCACCATCACGATAGTCATGCGCTGAGCATTTAATTTTTGTAGCAAAGCCATGATCTCGATACTAGTGCGCGAATCCAGTGCACCGGTCGGCTCATCCGCCAAAATCAGCGAAGGGTTATTTGCCAAGGCGCGGGCGATCGCAACCCGCTGCTGTTGGCCACCCGATAATTGCGACGGTTGATGATCGGTTCTCGATCCCAAGCCCACTTCGCTTAGTCGCGCCATCGCGAGCGAACGACGTTCAGCTGAAGGTGTGGATGAATACAATAAAGGCAGCTCAACGTTTTCCAGAGCGCTGGTACGAGGCAGTAAATTAAACTGCTGAAAAACAAAACCAATGCGACGATTACGTATCGTGGCGAGTTGATCCGTCGTTAAATCAGAAACCTTTTCACCAGCCAAGCGATACTCACCTGCACTCGGTGTATCAAGGCAGCCGAGTAAATTCATGAAGGTCGACTTACCCGAACCAGAAGCGCCCATGATGGCGACGAACTCACCTTCGGCGATATCGAGCGAGACCGCATCCAAAGCCATCACCGTGTTGGGCCCCATGGTGTAGGACTTCGACATGCCGCGAACGGCGATCAGGGAAGTCATGCCATCAACCTTGCATCATTAGAAAACACGCGGAGCATTTCCCATACCCGAGGATGACGATCGACCACGACCGCTATCACCCCCTTTGACACCGGTGACCACCTCGACGCCTTCAGCAATACCTTCACCGCTGATTTCTGTCATCTGTCCGTCACTAGCACCCGTTTTAACGGTCATCACTTTGAGCTCGTTATTTTCAACGCGATATAACTTAGTGACACCCGGCTCTCGCTTTGAGCGCCCCGATCCATTGGCAGAACCTTCTTTTTGACCCGACTTGCTACGCTCGGGATTTTTGTCTGATTTTTTGTCAGATTTTTCTTCAGATTTTTGTGGCGGACGAAAACGCAGTGCTGCATTCGGCACTTTAAGCACATCGTCCAACACCGACGTCACCACACGTACATTAGCTGTCATACCAGGCAACAGTTTTAAATCTGAATTTTGCGTAGAGATCGCTACCAAATAAGTCACGACGTTGGACACTACTTGAGCGGATTTACGAATTTGATTCACTTGACCTTCAAAGGTGCGGCCAGGAAAAGCATCAACAGTAAATGTCGCTTTTTGTCCTAGCTGAATCTTGCCCACCTCCGATTCATCGATCGAGGTATCAACACGCAAATCAGTAAGATTTTCAGCAATGATAAATAATTCAGGTGCTTGCAAACTAGCTGCAACCGTTTGACCTTTATCAACGCTACGCTTGATGACAATACCGTCGACCGGTGAGCGAATCGCCGTGCGCTCGAGATCGACACGTGCTTGCGCTAATACAGCATCACGCTGTTTAACGACTGCAGCAGCACTGCCCGCGTTAGCGCGCGCGACTTCAACCTGCGCTTGCGCCGACTTGACTTGCTCCGCCAGTGAATTCATGGTGGCGCGTGCCTTATCGACTTCGGCAATGGATATGAATTTTTTTTCTGCCAACTGTTCTTTACGCTCAAAGTCACGACGCGCATCCGCCAAACTAACTTCGATTTGTGATTGGAAGGCCCGTTGAGCGGCAATATTTGCTTGCTGAGTCGCCACTTGAGCACGTGCAGCGTCTAAATCAGCTTGCGCTTGTCTGACACGGTATTCAAAACTTTCAGGATCGATACGGGCGATTAATTGATTTTTCTTCACCAAGCTATTGAAATCAACCAGGACCTCTTTTAACTGCCCGGATACCTGTGAACCTACCTGGATAGAGACAACGGGCTGCAAAGTACCAGTAGCAGCGACACTTGCGACCAGCCGACCTTTTTCTATGGTGGCGGTTCGATACTGGGGCACATCTGATTTCTTCGACCAAAACAGATACCCTGCACCCGCCACTATCAGGGTCAGTAGCAATACCAACCAGATCCAGTGCCTTTTAAACCAGC
>JBEDHZ010000067.1:0-9690 GCA_041173845.1 Pseudomonadota bacterium | reverse complement strand
GCTTTTTCGTCAGCCTCATCTGAAATTTTCGTTCGCAGAATCTGAGCATGGGCTGAGCCATGATTAGCTATCGAAACTCGAATTTTTTTATCTTTGGTCTGAAACCAAGAGAAATCTAATTCAGGAACCGATTTAGATGACGACTGGACAAAAATTGGAAGGGTAATTTTTAGAGCGACCTGTAAGCCTTTGAAACCAGGCTCTGGGGGTGATGGTATTTCGTCCAAAACTAATCGATAGGCTTTTTCATTGATCGGATCAGGTCTGATCACGATACCAACGCGAATCAGCTGAGTCGTACCGGCTTTGATAGAAAAAATCTGCGGCGTTGCGATAATTTCCCTGGTGGGTTCCAGCTTATCCTCTTCTCCACCGTGTATCCAACGCATAGTATGAAGTTGGATAGTGGTGTCTGAACTTCCTGCATTACTCACCTGAATGATGGCAGTAGAAGAATTTTTTGAAAGATTAATTTTGACTGGACTGACGTTGAAAGTGCCGGCCAGTGCTGGAGAAAAATTAAGCGCTAAAACACAAATGACAAAAAACAAATTAACCACCCAGCCAGCATTGGGCGATGCTTGAGGACTGACTGAGTGGACATTCATTAGATCAGAAATTGATTTCTGCTGTTACCGTATCGTTGTAATCACCGGTACCTACAGTCGACTGACCCTTAGGAATGACACCGCAGATAGTGTAGGTTAATGGGTCAGCTGTCGGCGCTATAGGTGGATGCAAACGTGATGTAACGTCTATACCCCAAGGCTGATTTTCCGTACCTGCACAAGCAGTATTCGGCAAATCTATTGCAGGATTGGCTGCAGTCGGTTTGAACAAATCATAATTAAGGAAATCACTGGTTACAGCATTGATCATCCTGCGTTGACCACCATTTGGATTCAAACCTGCTGTAAGGGAAATCGTTGGCTGACTGCCTTTCACACACGTTAGAGTTACGGTGCCGGTGCCTGTTTTATCTGTTGTACTGGTCGGATCGTAGTTATTGAATTCCAACGAAGTTGCCGAAATACTGCACGTAGGAGCAACAGTTGCGTGGATCGTTACAGTGGCTGTTTGGGCACCCGCAGCGTAGCTCACATTAGCTGCACAGATCGCAGCAGTTAAAGCACAAAGTTTTACTACACTATTCATTTTCATCTTCATTCCTCTCGAGAATTTAAAGGGAAATGAATTGTAGGCAATGAAGAAATGCTTATTGCTAATTTAGTGCATGTTATTTGAGAATGATTTTATTCAGTGACTTTGCTGCAGGAATGTTTGAAAAAAGAAGAACTTCTTGGTCGTGGGATTTTTAATTTAAGACTGTGACATAGTTTTTTCTCAATTTTCGCTGCCAATTCGCAACACTGAAAATTTGTTGAAAAACAACGGCTAATGACGGCGACTCTGTAGAAAAAGTGCGGGTGACGAGTCAGGCAGGCGAACGATGATTAGTTGATCGCGCTCGCGAGCCTGAAGTTTATGAAACAGCAGAGGAAATTAGCTAAATGTTTTACCCTCTTGCGCCAGTTTAGTTAGCAAAGGTGCTGGAGTCCATGCTTCGGGATGACTGCCCTTGGCATACGAATGAATGGCCATTACTACGTTAGAAAGGCCGACTGTGTCGGCATAGAACATAGGACCGCCACGGAATAACGGAAAGCCATAACCCGTCAGGTAGACCATATCGATATCCGAAGCGCGCATTGCAATGCCCTCTTCCAATATCAATGCACCTTCATTCACTAGTGCATACACCAGACGCTCAACGATTTCTTTATCGCTGACTTTGCGGCGTTCGATTCCCATAGCTTTGGAATGATCGACGATCATGTTGTTGACTTCAGTTGAGGCGTAGGCCTTGCGATCACCTGCTTTATAGTCATACCAACCGGCTGAAGTTTTTTGACCAAAGCGTCCTTTTTCACACAGCAGATCCGCAACTTTTGAATACGTAACCTCTGGCTTTTCTACATAACGGCGTTTACGTATGTACCAGCCAATATCATTACCCGCCAAATCACTCATGCGGAACGGCCCCATGGCAAAGCCAAATTTCTCGACGGCCTTGTCAACCTGCTCTGGCAAACAACCTTCCTCAAGCAGAAAACCTGCCTGTCGTATGTATTGCTCCACCATACGATTACCAATGAATCCGTCACAAACGCCGGAAACCACACCCGTCTTTTTAATGGTCTTGGATAAGGCGAGTGTGGTCGCGAGTACATCTTTGCCAGTCTTCGCACCTCGCACGATTTCAAGCAACTTCATAACATTGGCGGGGCTAAAGAAGTGCGTACCAATCACATCCTGAGGACGCTTAGTGAAGGCAGCAATTTTATCGACATCTAAGGTCGATGTATTTGAGGCGAGAATCGCGCCTTGCTTCATTACCTCATCTAATTTCTTGAATACGGTTTCCTTTACGCCCATGTCTTCAAACACGGCTTCAACCACAATGTCTGCTTGAGATAAATCTTCATAGGCCAATGTGCCGGTAATCAAGGCCACGCGTTTATCAAATTGCTCTTGCGTCAGCCGGCCTTTCTTCATCGTGTTTTCGTAATTTTTACGTATCGTCGCTAAGCCTTTGTCTAAGGCTTCCTGCTTCATTTCAAGCATTTTGACGGGTATGCCTGCATTGGCAAAATTCATGGCAATACCACCGCCCATGGTGCCGGCACCAATCACTGCAGCTGACTTAATCGTTCTAAGCGGAGTGTCGGAAGGAACATCAGGAACTTTTGATGCAGTACGCTCGCCAAAAAATGCATGGCGTAAAGCTTTCGATTCTGTGGTTTGAACCAGCTCAAGGAATAGATTGCGCTCGAGGTTGAGGCCATCATCAAATTTCATTTTGACGGACGCTGCGACGGCATCGACACATTTCAGCGGCGCTGGAAATGGACCGGCCACCACGCGCACAGTATTACGAGCAAATTGAAGATAACCATCGGCATTGGGATAGTTGATTTTTATATCGCGAATCTTAGGCAGTGGGCGCACCGTTGAAACTTTTTTAGCAAACGCTAATGCACCTTCGAGCACATCACCCGTCAGCATTTGATCAAATAATTTTGTGCTGGCTAATTTGTCGGACATCACCGTTTTGCCTGAAACAATCATGTTTAAGGCTGGCTCCAGACCCAAGATGCGCGGCAGTCGTTGCGTACCACCCGCTCCCGGCAAAATACCAATGTTCACTTCAGGTAGCGCGATCTGTGCACCGGCCACGGCAACTCGGTAATGACAACCCAGCGCTAATTCAAGACCACCGCCCATAGCCACGCCATGTATGGCAGCGATGACGGGTTTATCACTCGCTTCGACAATGCTAATCACCGTCATTAGTGAGGGTTCTTGCATGGCTTTAGGCGTATTGAATTCACGAATATCGGCGCCGCCAGAAAAACCTCTACCCTCGCCTACGATGACGACAGCTTTGATGGCAGCATTTTCAGCCGCCTTAGCGATACCTTCCACGATACCTGTTCGGGTCGCATGCCCCAGCCCGTTGACGGGTGGGTTATTTAGCGTGATGACGGCGATATCGCCTTGCTCTCGGTACGTGGCGGTCATGCTTGTCTCTCCGGTGATTATTTTTAATAGGCTTTACAGCCCTATGATAGCGGCAGACCGTTAATATACCCCAGAAAAGCACGACCGTATTATTCTCCTCGACTCAATTAAATTAATCCCAGCGTGTTATGTCAATGTTGTTCATGCATCAAACGCATGACTTAATCAATTGCTCTATTAATTGGAATTTCGTTTAACACGCAAGATAGCGCTTCGTTGTTGATCTTCGCTATAAGCATAATCCACGCGACCACTCGATACTTTGCCCAGCACAATCATGTTCGTAGTAATCGCATCGTGATCTTGCGCTGAAAAAGGTCGCTCGTAACTAGTAACTACACCTTGATATCTGAAATTTAAATTCTCTAATGACGTTCGAATAGCATCGCCATCCAATGTTTTTGACTGACGAATGGCGTGGGCTAATATATGCATTCCATCGTAGCCTTGAGCCGCACTCATCGGCGAAGGAATGAGATCAGTTTTAAAGGCGCGATGGTAGGCCAATAAAAAACTGTTCTTGGTCGTTGAGCCTGCATCTTGTATGAAGGTTTGTGGCATCAGTGCACCATCACCTGCAGGTCCAGCCGCATCAATAAAATTGCGCATAGAGAGCGTCCAACTACCCAAAAGCGGCACACGCCAACCGGAAGCCTGAACACCACGCGCAATATTCGCCAGCTCGGGACCAATTCCCCATACCACCAACGCCGATGCACCCGCTGCACGCGCACGTTTTATTAACCCACTCATATCCGTGTCACCCACTTTAAAGCGAAATTCACCCACCACATCTAGCCCAGCGAGTCGTGCTTGCTCTGCGAAAGCGGCAACACCACTGTCACCATAGGGCGTGGTATCCGCCATTAAAGCGATGCGAATAAGTGATCTGCGTTTCAAATCGGCGGCGAGAACTTTGGATTCGAGATCAAGCGTAGGAGAAACACGAAAGATGAAATTCACCTTTTGGGCAGGCGGTGAAAATTTACGCGTAAGCGATGGTCCAGTGGATACCGCAACCACTAGCGGAATTTTTGCCTTTTGGTAGTAGTCTATCGATGCAAGGCCGACACCCGTGTTGACGATACCAATGGTAGCGACAACTTTTAATCGGGTCAGCTCATCGGCGATTTTGCCGCCAGTTTCATTGTTAGCGGTGTCATCTCGTTCAATCAGCTCTATCGGTACACCATTAATGCCACCAGAACTGTTGATTTCTTCAACAGCTAGTCGCACTCCATTTCGCATACTCTCGCCCATGGGGCTAGACCCTCCGGTAAACGGTCCACTAAGCCCGATACGGATATTTTGGGCATCAACTGTTAAACATAGTAGCGAGAGACTCATGGCTAAAATAACTTGACCAAGGTAAAAAGGTCCGTGAATAAAACGGCGGCAAGCATCCAAAGCAGTCTCCTTGTTGAATGAATGCCGCATTTCATGTCATCGCTACTCGGCTGTCTAGACTTACAGAGTATTTGTGGCGCAGATCACACCGTGAACTGCGCTTGAGGCCCGAAATAAAAAAAGCCCGCAGGGTATGCGGGCTTTGTTATCGAGCGACGATTTTTTATGACGGACGCTTCATGCTGCAAGAAGTCGGCTGAGCAGCCACATAAGCATCAACTTTTTGGTCAGTGCGCCAGCCATAGCCCGTATTTTCCTGATCAAACTTCACCGTCTTACCATTAGTTTTAACCCAGGTAGTCACATACAGCGGTTGTTGCAACTGATGATCTGTCTTACGCATCTCAACTTCGCCATTCAAGCTCTTGAATTTTTGCCCTTCCATAGCGAAGGCCACTTTAACCGGATCTGTCGTTTTAGCTTGATTCACACCCTTAGCAAGCAACTGTATGCCTGAGTAGGTTGTTACAGCGTACAAGTCATCATTGAATTTCTTTTTGAATTCTTCAATGATTTCTTTACCAGCGTAAGTTTCGTTGTTGACATTCCATGTACCCACGTAGCGCACATGATTAGCAGCTGCCGCGCCCATCACCGTAGGAACACCCGTGGTGTAACCGTAATAGGTGTAGAACTGCGCTTTCAAATCCGATTCACGTGCGGCTTTAACCAGCAATGCCAAGTCCGAACCCCAGTTTCCAGTAATCACCGTATCTGCACCACTCGCACTGATCTTTGCGACATAAGGCGCGAAGTCTTTAACGCTTCCAATCGGATGTAAATCATCGCCGACAATTTCGATATCCGGACGTTTGCGCTTAAGATATTCCTTAGCGGCGCGCGTAACTTGCTGACCATGCGCATAGTTTTGGCCGATTATATAAACCTTTTTAACTGTCTTATCAGCCGCCAAGTAGGTGGTCATCGCTTCCATTTTCATATCGGAATTTGCATCCAACCTGAAATGCCAAAAACTACATTTGCTGTTAGTCAGATCAGGGTCGACAGCTGCATAATTCAAGAAAACGATTTCTTTACCGGGATTACGTTCGTTATGCTTATTGATAGCGTCAATTAACGCACCTGCCGCTCCTGAACCGTTACCTTGAACAATGTAGCGATAACCTTGATCAATCACCGTTTTTAAAACCGTCAAGGATTCTTGCGGGCTCGCTTTATTATCAAAGCCGGTGACTTCAAAGGTATGGCCGGGTGCCCATTTTTCTCTATTAGCTATCTCAGCAACCAACTGAAAACTATGGAAGGTGTTTTGACCTACTGGCGCAAAGGGGCCTGACAAGGGGTCGATGAATGCAATTTTTATGTTCTCTGCAATAACCGATGACGATGCCAGAGCAAGTAATACACCTGCCGATGCCAACGATTTACGAATTCGAGTAGCCATACATGTTCTCCCTCAGTCCATTAAATTTATTATCAAATTTCTCAGTGCAACCAGAATCAGACTTCCAGCCATTCTTTGCGTACGATAGCATTTTCACGCAGCTGGGCTGGCGTACCTTCAAAGACAATAGTACCTCGCCCCATGACGTAGACACGCTCTGAAATTTTCATAGCGATATCCAGCTTCTGCTCAACCAGTAAAACAGAAATGCCACGCGCTTTAAGTGCCAGCAAATATTCTGCAACCAGTTCCACAATTTTCGGTGCTAGTCCTTCGGTCGGTTCATCGATCATGATGAGATCAGGATCACCCATCAGTGTTCGGCATAGGGTTAGCATCTGCTGCTCTCCGCCTGAGAGCACGCCCGCCTGTGTATGCTGACGTTCACGTAAACGCGGAAACATCGTATACATGTCATCTAAAGACCAACGCGACGATTTTGATTTTTTTTCACCCAATAGTAAGTTTTGCTCAACCGTCAACGTCGGAAAAATGTCACGACTCTCGGGAACATAACCTAAACCTTTGTGCGCAATACGAAAAGCGGGCAAACCCAGAATCTGTTCGTTATTAAATACGACCGATCCAGTGGCATCCAGCTGACCCATCACAGCTTTCACCGTAGTAGAACGCCCGACACCATTGCGCCCCAACAGACTAACGATCTCGCCACGACCAACACGCAGATTTACGCCATGCAGAACATGGCTTTTGCCATAAAAAGCGTGCAGATCACGAACATCTAACAAATCGCTCACAGCACCTCCTGATCAGGTGCATGACTACCAAGATAGGCTTCCTGAACTTTGGCATTCTCTCGAATCGCTGCTGGTGTGTCACAGGCAATCACTTCACCATAAACAACCACCGCAATCCTATCGGCCAAACCAAACACAACGCTCATGTCATGCTCGACCATGAGCAGTGTTTTATCTTTCGTTACCTTAGAAATTAAATTTACCGCCGCATCGGATTCTGATCGACTCATACCGGCTGTTGGCTCATCTAACAAAATCACCTCAGCACCACCAGCGACCGTAATACCTATCTCAAGAGCGCGTTGCTCAGCGTACGTCAATAAACCTGCCGGCGTATCACGACGCCAGGAAAGACCAATCGATTCCATCACGTGCTCAGCCTGGGCACGGGCATCTTTTAAGGCACTTAACTTATGCCAAAACGAATAGCGATAGCCTAGCGACCACAACACCGCACAACGTAAATTTTCGAATACTGACAAACGATGAAATATATTCGTAATCTGAAAACTACGCGACAAACCCAAGCGATTAATTTCGTAAGGAGCCAATCGTTGAATGGCTTGACCGTTTAAAGAAATTTCTCCGCTACTCACGCCAAAACGGCCTGATATCAAATTAAACAGCGTAGATTTACCAGCACCGTTCGGTCCAATGATGGCCAATCGCTCACCTTTGTTCACGGCAAGATTGACGCCGCGAATAATCTCTACACTGCCAAATTGTTTGCGAACATCTCGCAACTCCAACGCGGGCACACTCATCGACCACTCCCTGCAATTCGGCGTTCAATTTCTGCATTCGCTTCATCCCAGGCATCTACAAACGATGTCCG
Source organism: Pseudomonadota bacterium (assembly GCA_041173845.1). GTDB lineage: Bacteria > Pseudomonadota > Gammaproteobacteria > Burkholderiales > Burkholderiaceae_D > Pernthalerella. The sequence goes on along the minus strand of JBEDHZ010000067.1, from coordinate 1,703 downwards.
GCTGCGTATGAACACAATAACCCCGACAATAAATGCGACCGCAGCGATCAACCAACCACTAGGCTGAGCCGTATCGATTTGCGCGCCAAACAATTTAATAGTGGTTCCTTGTGCTGATTCGAGCGATAAGTGATAAGTCATTTCTATCAACATCACCATACTTAAAAATACTAGCAAGCCAGCCGATGAAACCTTCAGCATAGAAGGAAGCAAAGGCATAAAAAGGCGATTCACCATTAAGCGGAAGTTCATCATGATGATGCTGGCCAAACCACCAGGGGCATACATCACCATCAAAATAAAAAATAGCCCGAGGTAGAGCAACCATGCTTTGGTAATTTCGGACAGCATCACCGTCAGTAACACACCGATAATCGCGCCCAGCATAGGACCGAAGAAAAATCCTATACCGCCAATAAAGGTAAACAACAACACGGCTCCGGAGCGAGCTGCGCTGACGTTTTCCGCGCTGACAATCTCAAAATTGATCGCTGATAATCCACCGGCGATGCCTGCAAAAAAACCAGACAAGATCAGCATCAGATAACGAACGCGCTGAGTGTCGTAACCAATGAACTCAGCACGCTCGGGATTATCACGAACAGCGTTCGCAATTCGACCCAATGGCGTATGTGAGATCGCAAACATGGCCACAGTACTGATGAATAACCATGCAGCAATCAGGTAATACACTTGAATTTGCGGGCCAAAACTTATCCCCATCAATGCTTTACCAAACACGCGGTTACCAGAAACGCCACCCTCACCACCAAAGAACCCAGGGAACATGAGCGAGCAGGCAAACACGAGTTCCACAATCCCTAGCGAGATCATAGAAAACGTCGTGCCTGAACGTTTGGTGGTGACGTATCCAAACAAAATACCAAACGTTAAGCCAGCGATGCCACCAACCAAAGGGATGAGCGACAAGGGAATAACAAATGTATTACTTGCAGATAGGTTGATGGCATGGATCGCAAAAAAAGCACCCAAACCCGAATAGACTGCATGACCAAACGAGAGCATGCCGCTCTGCCCTAACAACATGTTGTAGGACAAAGCAAAAATCATGATGGTGCCCATCAACGACAGCAGAGACAGACTGCCACCCGAACTGAACACTATCGGCGCTAAAATCAATACAGCAATAAAGCTGGTCCACACAAACCAACGACCGGTGTTTATCGGTGAGTAATTAATGGTATGCAGACTCATGATCAGCTCTCCCTCGTGCCAAGCAAACCTTTAGGCCGGAAGATCAGCATCAAGACTAAAAGCATGTACGGCAGAATCGGCGCAACCTCGGCCAGTGTGAGTGAAAGCAAGCGATAAACAGGGAATTCTGGACTGACGGAGAGTCCCACTTTTGCCAATGCACTGAGCAACGACCAATCAAGAGCGACGGCGAAGGTTTGTATCATGCCGATTAAAATTGACGCTAATAAAGCACCTGCCAACGATCCCATACCACCAACAACGACCACCACAAAAATAATGCTGCCTACGGTGGCTGCCATGGCGGGTTCAGTTACAAACGCATTACCACCGATGACACCGGCCAAACCTGCCAACGCACATCCACCACCAAACACCAGCATGAACACACGCGGAACATTGTGGCCTAAGGCCTCAACAGTCTCTGGATGAGTTAATGCAGCCTGAATCACTAAACCAATGCGGGTACGTGTTAACAACAACCAGAT
>JBEDHZ010000066.1:0-9726 GCA_041173845.1 Pseudomonadota bacterium | reverse complement strand
GATGCTGCGCTCGCACAGATTCTTGAGCGTACCGGTGCTGAAAACGGTGATCTGATTTTCTTTGGCGCTGATAAAGCTAAAGTAGTTAACGATGCTATCGGTGCGTTGCGCGTGAAAATTGGTCACAGCGAATTCGGTCGTAAAAATGGTTTGTTCGATGAAGATTGGCGTCCACTGTGGGTGGTTGATTTCCCAATGTTTGAATTTGATGAAGATGCAAATCGCTGGAATGCTTTGCATCACCCCTTCACAGCGCCAAAAGCCGGTCACGAAGATTTCATCAGCACCGCTCCAGGTAAAGCCATTGCGCAAGCTTATGACATGGTGCTGAATGGCTGGGAATTAGGTGGTGGTTCGGTGCGTATTCATCGTGCCGATGTTCAAAGCAAAGTATTTACCGCGCTTAATATCGGTGAAGAAGAAGCGCAAATGAAGTTCGGCTTCTTGCTCGACGCTTTGCAATATGGCGCGCCACCGCATGGTGGTTTGGCTTTTGGTCTGGACCGTATTGTCACCATGATGACGGGCGCGGAATCGATTCGCGACGTGATTGCTTTCCCCAAGACTCAGCGCGCACAGTGTTTGTTAACGCAGGCACCGAGCGAAGTCGACGAAAAGCAGTTACGCGAATTGCATATTCGTCTGCGCAGTGTGGAGCCTGCGATTAAGGCCTAAGCTTAGCTGGCACCCAACCCCCACCTTTTGGGTGCCATGCTTTAAGTCTGCAGGACCGCGCGTGCTAAGCAGGGCATAATTGCTGTGTCACCTTTGCGCGCACACTGAAATGCCTGACTATAAAATTCCCGAATCGGTATTGGTTGTTATTTTTTCGGCCGACCTTCAGGTCCTGCTGTTAGAGCGGGCGGATAAGCCGGGTTTCTGGCAATCGGTTACCGGCTCTAAAGACTCGATGGATGAACCCTTGCGTGAGACCGCGATTCGCGAAGTCTTCGAAGAAACCGGTCTGCAGATCGGCAGTCCGGCCATACCTCAGTCGTCACTAATCGACTGGAACCTTTCCAATATTTATGAGATCTATCCCGTCTGGCGGCATCGCTATGCGCCAGGGGTTACGCATAACACTGAGCATGTCTTTGGTTTGCAAGTACCGAGTAACATGACGATCACGCTGGCCGAGCGCGAGCATTTGCAGTATCAGTGGTTACCTTGGCGAGCAGCAGCGGACCAGTGTTTTTCTCCCTCCAATGCAGAAGCGATTCTTCAATTGCCGCAGTATCTGAACACAGGGCCGGCCACTCAGACATGAAGCTTCGCATTGTTACCTACAACATTCACAAAGGTGTGAGTACCTTAGGAGCGCGGCCGCGCATTCATGCGATCAAGCAAGCGCTTACGGGTTTATCCGCTGATTTGGTTTTTTTGCAGGAAGTGCAGGGACGCCATGATTTGCTGGCTTTGCGACATTCAGCCAACTGGCCGCACCAAGGTCAGCATGAATTTTTGGCAGATGATCATCAGCACAGTGCCTATGGTATGAATGCGGTGTATGACCATGGTCATCACGGCAATGCCTTGCTATCGAGTTTTCCAATTACCTCCGCGCGAAATCATGATGTGTCCGATCATGCATTCGAATCGCGTGGCATTTTGCATTGCGTGCTCGAAGTTGAAAAAACAAAGGTGCAGTGTTATGTGGTGCACCTGGGATTATTTGCCGGCAGTCGCTTGCGTCAGATGCAAGCATTGATTGATGCGGTCATTGGTACAGCACCACCTGAAGCGCCCATATTGATTGCGGGTGATTTCAACGATTGGACTAATGCTCTGAGTGATAGCTTGCGCAAACGTTTAAACGTCACCGAAGTCTTTGATCATCAGATTACTTCACGTAGCTTTGGCGCCTATTTAAGGCGCTTGTCTGGACGTGGTCCACGCAAGGCGCCTGCAAGAACGTTTCCAGCGGCAATGCCGGTGCTGCAATTAGATAGAATTTATATGCGCGGTTTCACGGTTGAGGCTGCCAAAGTTTTGCACGGGGCTAGTTGGGCCAGACTCTCTGACCACGCACCGATCATGGCTGATTTGCGTTTACTGAAAACAGCCGATGAGAGTGAGCTAGCGGCAGATTGTGCGGCCGAAAATTCACATGCGAACAACTAGCTACAGTCACAATAATCGTCTATCGCTTCTGCATCGCGGAGATGAATTTTTTCCAGCGCTGGTGTTGGCTATAGACAGTGCGCATAGTGAAATTTATCTCGAGACTTACATTTTTTCGCTCGATGTGACCGGTCATCATGTGAAAGCAGCGCTGATGCGTGCAGCTGCGCGCGGAGTAAATGTGCATGTGTTGGTTGATTGGCTGGGTACAGGTGAGATGGCCACGCAAGAGCTGCGCAAAGATCTTGAAGCTGCCGGTATTCGATTCGCTAGTTTTAATCCTTGGTTTAGACGTGGGCTAGCACGACTGCATAGAAAAATCGTGGTCATCGATAGGCGCTTGGCCTTTCTGGGTGGGTTAAATATTAATGATGATTTAGTGTCGGACGACACTCACCACACGCCACTACCTGCACCGCGCTGGGATTTTGCGATCAGTATTTCAGGTCCTTTGGTGGATGCTTTACGGGCTGAAGTTGTCAGCCTGTGGGCACGACAACAATCGCTAGGGCTACGACGTCGATTACAAAACCTTCGACATCAGTATGCGACTCGCTTAAAGCCTTTGCAGGAAGTCGCACAAGCGGCCTTAGTCGTTAGAGACAATCTCCGCAATCGAAGCGCCATACAGCGCGCATTTCTTCAGGCGCTGGGTCATGCACACCGTGAAGCTTGGTTGGTAACACCTTACTTTGCGCCGGGTCGTAAATTACGAAAAGCATTGATGTCGGCGGCTGAGCGCGGCGTATCTGTCACGCTGTTGATTGGTGTAGGCCAATTTCGACTACAAGATGCTGTTGCACAGTCATTTTATCCGCGGCTGTTGAGTGTGGGTGTTCGTATCATTGAATATCGTAAAACGCAGCTACATGCAAAAGTGGCTGTCATCGATGCACTATGGGCGACAGTAGGGTCGAGTAATTTTGATGGCTTATCTTTATTTGTAAATCACGAAGCGAATATCATTGTGCGTGATGAAGACTTTGCTCGTATCTTGCGCGACGCTATCGTTCAAGGTGTGCATGAAGGTGTGCCTGTGCTGCTTGAGGAAGTAAAAAAATATTCCTGGACTCGTCGTGTATTTAATCGTTTTGCTTATCTGATGTATAAAAGTATTTTTCAAATTGTTAGCGCGGGTAGGTACACCAAATGATATTTACGTTCTACCCGTGTTTATGTCTATCTTTTGGGTGAGCTTTTAGTATGAGTGAGCAGGTGCGGATCGATAAATGGCTGTGGGCGGCGCGGTTTTTTAAAACCCGCTCGTTGGCGGCCGAGGCGATTGATCGCGGTCGAGTAAAAATCAATGAAGAGCACTGCAAGACGTCTCGCCATGTGCATCTGGATGATTTGATTGATATTGATAATGGCAGCGCCGAATGGCAAGTGCGTGTTCGCGGCGTGTCTTCTCAGCGCGGCTCAGCGACGATTGCGCGACAGCTGTATGAAGAAACCGCCCAAAGTATTATGCGACGTGAGCAGCAAGCCGAGCAGCGCCGGTTTTTTATCGAGCCGGCAGAAGCCCTGCGCGGTCGACCGACCAAACGCGACCGACGACAACTCGATCGATCAAAGTAAGCGCTGAAATTCATAATCAGTGCATAATAGGACGCTCGTTCTATTTTCTGCAAGGTCCTATCTCCGGGAGTCCGCATGACTGAAACCATCCAAAAACCCTTACGTAAAGGGGAGCAGACCCGCGCTGCGATCTTGGGCGCTGCGCTCGAAATGGCTAGCCGCGAAGGGTTGGAGGGTCTCACTATTGGCGTGCTGGCCGATCGTATGGATATGAGTAAGTCCGGCGTATTCGCCCACTTTGGTTCGCGCGAAGATTTGCAGATAGATGTGCTCAGGCTTTACAACCACCAATTCGAACAAGAAGTTTTTTACCCCAGTATCCGAGAGCCACGTGGTTTGCCGCGTTTACAAAGTCTTTTCAGGCGTTGGGTCGATAGAGTTAGTCTAGAAATTGCCTCGGGTTGTATTTACATCAGCGGGGCTGTTGAGTACGACGACAGACCCGGCCCGATTCGAGATCATTTAGTCGATATGGTCGATAGCTGGCAGCGTGCCTTGCATAGGGCCGCCCAGCAATCTATCGATGAGCATCATTTGAAATCTAATACCGATCCCAAACAATTGGTCTTTGAAATGTATGGATTGGTGCTAGCGCTGCATCATGATGCGCGCTTTATTCGAAGCCCCGGGAGTGTGACGCGCGCTCACGCAGGTTTTGAGCGCCTCATTGCCAGCGTTCAGACTGCCAAATCGTAGTGTTAGCGCATCGCCTGTACAACGCTCTGCCAGAAAACCTCCTTTGATATGAGTAAAGTCAGTACGCTGATCACCCCAATTTAGTCGAATTCCGAAACACGAATAAAAAACTAGGAGAACCCCATGCCAAATTATCAGGCGCCGCTGCGCGATATGCATTTTGTGCTGCATGAATTACTCAACGTTGAGCATGAGCTCCGTTCCTTGCCTATCCACGCAGATATGGATGCAGACACTATCAATCAAGTGTTGGAAGAGGGAGGTAAGTTTGCCTCCGATATTGTTTTCCCGTTGAATCATTCAGGCGACCGCGAAGGTTGTCACTACGATGCGGCTACGCACTCTGTTACTGCGCCAGCAGGATTCAAACAGGCGTATCAGCAGTATGTTGCGGCAGGATGGCCTTCGCTATCGTGCGATCCGACATACGGAGGACAGGGCTTACCCATTGTTGTGAATAACGGTTTTTACGAAATGCTGAACTCGGCGAATCAAGCGTGGACCATGTATCCCGGTTTATCGCATGGAGCCTATGAGTGTTTGCATGCACATGGTAGCGAAGCACAAAAGCAGTTGTACTTACCTAAGTTGGTATCGGGCGAATGGACCGGCACTATGTGTTTGACAGAGTCGCATTGCGGAACCGATTTGGGTTTATTAAAAACACGCGCTCAACCACAGGCTGATGGAAGTTATCACCTTACGGGTAGCAAAATTTTTATCTCGGCGGGTGAGCATGATTTGTCATCCAATATCGTGCATTTAGTGTTGGCTCGTTTGCCCGATGCACCCCCCGGAACGAAAGGTATTTCTTTATTTGTTGTTCCAAAATTTTTACCGGATGCGAGTGGTAATCCCGGTGAGCGTAATCCTATTTTTTGTGGCGCTATCGAACACAAAATGGGCATTCATGGCAATGCCACCTGCCAAATCAATCTAGATAATGCGACGGGTTGGTTGATTGGTGAACCCAATCGCGGATTGAACGCTATGTTTGTAATGATGAATGCAGCACGACTCGGCGTAGGAATGCAGTCGCTAGGACTCACTGAAGTGGCTTACCAAAATGCCGTGAGCTATGCACGCGATCGCGCGCAAGGGCGTAGCCTGACGGGACCGAAAGCAGAATCACAAGCCGCTGATCCGATTATTGTTCATCCCGATGTGCGCCGTATGCTACTGACTGCGCGTGCCTATGCAGAGGGTGGTCGTGCATTTACTTCATACATTGCTTTGATGATTGATCGTGAACTCAATCATCCTGATGAAGAAGTTCGCAAACTGGCGGCCGACGAAGTGGCATTACTCACGCCCGTAGTGAAAGCCTTCCTGACTGATAACGCATGGATAGCGACCTCTGAAGCTATGCAAGTGTATGGCGGACATGGCTACATTGCTGAATGGGGCATGGAGCAATACGTACGCGATGCACGCATCAATATGATTTATGAAGGTACGAACACGATACAGTCACTCGATTTGCTGGGTCGCAAAGTGCTGATGGATAACGGTGAGAAGCTACGTAAGTTTGGTGAAAAAATTAAAAGCTTCGTGGAAGAAAACGGTACCGACGAAGCGATGTCAGAGTTTGTAACGCCGCTCGCTGATATCGGCGACAAAATCACCAAGCTCAGCATGGAAATCGGTATGAAAGCATTTATGAATCGGGATGAGGTGGGCGCAGCGGCGGTGCCGTACATGCGCGTTGTGGGACATTTAGTATTTTCTTGGTTCTTTGCACGTATGGCTAAGCTGGCACTAGAAAAACAAAATAGTGGCGATGATTTTTATCAAGCGAAGTTAGCGGTAGCCCGCTTTTATTTTGCCCGCCTCTTACCTGAAACGGCAATGTTGATACGACAAGCGCGTTCTGGCTCAGATAATTTAATGGCGCTGGATGCTGACTTATTTTAATCAGAATTAATCCAAAAGGAAGTGTCGATGTCTAAGGTCTTGATTAAAAAAGTCGCCATTCTTGGTGCGGGTGTGATGGGTGCGCAAATTGCGGCGCACTGTATTAATGCTCGTGTACCTGTCATTTTGTTTGACTTGCCGGGTAAGCCTGATCAAGCTCGTAATGCGTTAGCTGAGCGAGCACTTGAGCATCTGAAAAAAATTAATCCTGCTCCATTGGCGCAAAGTCAGCAGGCCGAATTGATAGAGGTAGCTAACTTTGATGATGATCTAGAAAAATTAGCATCCGTCGATCTCATTATCGAGGCGATCGCCGAGCGCATGGATTGGAAGCATGCGCTGTACGAGAAGATTGCGGCGCATGTTCCGTCGCATACAATTTTTGCGACCAATACCTCAGGCTTATCGATCACTGATCTGTCGATAGGATTGGCAGAGGATTTGCGCTCACGTTTTTGTGGAGTGCATTTTTTCAATCCGCCGCGCTACATGCATTTGGTGGAACTCATTCCTACCGTAGCTACTCAGCCTTCGATACTGGATCAATTAGAGAGCTTTCTCGTTACAACCTTAGGTAAGGGTGTGGTGCGTGCGATTGATACGCCTAATTTTATTGCGAATCGCGTGGGTGTGTTTGGCATGCTTGCGATCATGCATGAAGCAGATAAATTTGGTCTTTCGTATGACGTAGTTGATGATTTAACTGGCGCAAAATTAGGGCGCGCTAAATCAGGCACATTCCGTACCGCCGATGTGGTGGGCTTGGATACCTTGGGTCATGTGATTCGCACCATGCAAGACAAATTGCCTGACGATCCTTTTCACTCAGTATATGCAACACCTGCTGTACTTGAACGACTCGTCGCTGGTGGAAATCTGGGGCAAAAAAGTGGCGCAGGCTTTTATAAAAAAGTGGGCAAAGATATTTTGCGCTACGACGCCGCCAAACAAGACTACGTCGCTTCAGGCGCTAAAACTGATGAATTAATCGGTCGAATTTTAAAAGAAAAAGATCCTGCTAAACGCCTGAAGTCACTGCGCGAATCGACTAATCCGCAAGCCCAATTTTTGTGGGCCATATTCCGCGATTCTTTTCACTACATCGCCGTCCATCTTGAGTCCATCGCCGAGACAGCGCGTGATGTTGATTTTGCGTTGCGTTGGGGTTTTGGCTGGAAACAGGGCCCGTTTGAGTTGTGGCAGCAAGCCGGTTGGCAGCAAGTAGCGCAGTGGGTAAAGCAGGATATTGATGAAGGCCATGCGTTGTCGAATGCACCTTTGCCCGCTTGGGTATTTGATGGACGCACAGCAGTGCATACAGAGCAGGGTTCATGGTCGCCTAAAAAGAAATCGACTCTAGCCAGATCCGCATTACCCGTCTATCAACGACAAATTTTCCGCGCATCGTTAGTGGGTGAATCAGTAGCTACCGGTGCGACAGCTGGCATTACTGTTCATGAAGATGCCTCCGTACGGTTGTGGCATCAAGATGATGATGTGTTGGTGTTGTCGTTTAAAACGAAGTTGCATGTGATGGGTCCAGAAGTCATCGCTGGTATAGAGAGAGCCGTCACAGAAGCTGAACAACATTTCGGCTCACTCGTTATTTGGCAAGCCGATTCAGCAGAAGGTGGTGCATTCTCTGCGGGTGCGGATTTGCAAGCTATGTTGCCCGTATTTATGTCAGGTGGTTTGAAAGCCATCGATCAGGTCGTAGCGAATTTTCAGCGCGCGATGATGCGCGTTAAATATGCCAATGTGCCCGTGGTCGCAGCAGTCGGTGGTATTGCTTTGGGTGGCGGCTGTGAATTGTTAATGCATGCCAGTCGTCGTGTCGCATTATTAGAATCGTATATCGGTTTAGTTGAAGTAGGCGTTGGCTTAATGCCAGCAGGCGGTGGCTTAAAAGAGATTGCGCTACGTTCTGCACGCGAAGCCAAAGGGAATGACATTCTTCAATTTTTAAAAAATCGATTTACAGCAGCCGCAACAGCGGCAGTATCTAAATCAGCACCAGAAGCGAAAAAAATGGGCTATCTCTCACGTGGCGATGTGATTGTGCTTAACCCGTATGAATTACTTCATGTCGCTAAAGCGCAAGCTGTGGCATTAGCTCAAGCGGGTTATCGCCCACCTTTGTCATCACTGATTCCTGTGACAGGTCGGTATGGCGTTGCTACGATTCGGGCACAGCTAATTAACATGCGTGATGGTGGTTTTATTTCTGCGCATGATGAACATATCGCAACTCTTATTGCTGATACGGTTTGTGGTGGGGATGTGGATCCCGGCAGTCACGTCAGCGAGCAATGGTTATTGGATAAAGAGCGCAAAGGTTTCATGGCATTGCTAGCGCATCCAAAAACACAAGAGCGCATCATGGGCATGCTGCAGACCGGTAAGCCGGTACGAAATTAAAGCAGAACTATTGCTGATTCATTAAACAGGAATTCATCATGACTAAACAACTTCAGGATGCCTACATCGTTTCTGCTGTTCGAACTCCCATAGGCAAAGCGCCGCGTGGTGTGTTTCGTCATACGCGTCCCGATGACTTGCTGGTACATGCATTGCAAGCGGCTTTAGCGCAGGTGCCATCGCTCGATCCTAAGCTGATTGAAGATGCGATTGTCGGCTGCGCATTCCCAGAAGCGGAACAAGGGTTGAATGTGGCGCGTATGTCTGTACTACTAGCGGGTTTACCCAAGACTGTAGGTGGTGTCACTGTTAATCGTTATTGTGCTTCCGGTTTGTCTGCCGTAGCGATGGCAGCTGATCGCATACGCGTTGGTGAGGCGGATGTCATGATTGCCGCCGGTGTTGAGTCGATGTCTGTGGTACCCATGATGGGTTATCACCCATCAATCAATATGGGCGTGTTCAGCGATGAAAATATTGGTATGGCCTACGGCATGGGTTTGACCGCTGAGAAGGTGGCAACTCAATGGAAAATTTCACGTCAAGCTCAAGATGAATTTGCCCTTGAATCTCATCGTAGAGCGCATGCAGCGCAATTAAGTGGTGAACGTTCTGGTGAAATTATTCCTATTGATATCATTCAGCGCTTACCTAATCTAAGCAGCGGACAGATAGATACGCATACTCAAACGATTACTGATGATGAAGGTGTTCGCCCTGACACCACATTGGAAGCCCTAGGAAAACTAAAACCGGTATTTGCAGCAAAAGGTTCAGTGACGGCGGGTAATAGTTCACAGACTTCCGATGGTGCAGGTGTACTCATCATTGTTAGCGAAAAAATTCTTAAGCAGTTCAACCTTGTTCCATTAGCGCGCTTCGTGTCGTTTGCAGTGCGTGGCGTGCCACCAGAAATTATGGGTATCGGTCCGAAGGAAGCGATTCCAGCGGCATTGGCTTCAGCAGGTTTGACCTTAAATCATCTTGATTGGATAGAGC
>JBEDHZ010000065.1:0-12541 GCA_041173845.1 Pseudomonadota bacterium | reverse complement strand
GCACCCACCGGCATTTGATTTAACTTTCGCAGCTAGCGACTATTCGCCACCCATAGATCAGTTACTGCAGGCTTTAAAATTTCACGCAAAACTTCCGCTGGCCAAAGCATTCGGTCGCCTCTTGAGCGAACTGCCGCTGCCACCCAATTCCGCTGATCTTATTATCGCTGTACCTCTATCATGGGAACGATTGGCCGAGCGCGGATTCAATCAGTCGCTAGAAATTGCGCACTCGTTAGCGCAGCATTGCAAGCTGCCGCTAGTGAACACTGTTTGTGTGCGCATTAAACATACAGAAGCGCAGACCTCTCTACCTATGCATCAAAGGCGGGTTAACATGCGCAATGCATTCGCGGTACAGAACAGTCAACTCATCATCGGCAAGCGCATCCTGCTAGTCGATGATGTAATGACTACCGGTCACACCCTTAACGAATTAGCCCATTGCCTCAAACGTCACGGCGCTGCACACGTGACCAATGTTGTGGTTGCACGAACACTGATACGTTGAGATTTATAGCGGAGAATATTGTGTTTCATGTCGTATTAGTCGAGCCGGAAATTCCTCCCAACACAGGCAATATCATTCGCTTGTGCGCAAACACAGGAACCAAACTGCATCTCATCGAACCCTTAGGCTTTCCTCTGGATGATGCAAAAATGCGCCGCGCCGGATTGGATTATCACGAGTACGCCAACATGCAAGTGCATGCTCATTGGTCAGACTTTATGGCGACTGCCCAACCTGATCCTTTGCGTATTTTTATTCTTACTACACACGGTTCAGGACTCTTTTCCAGCACTCGTTTTCAGCCCGGAGATGTTTTTGTGTTTGGTTCTGAAACACGCGGTCTCAATCCACAATTACGCGACTCTTTTCCGGCTGAGCAACGAATACGATTACCTATGCGACCAGACAATCGCAGTCTTAATCTCTCCAATTCAGTCGCTATTACTGTCTATGAAGCATGGCGTCAGAATGACTTCGAGGGTGGAAGCTGAATAAAGCCCTAACGTCAGTGGCAACAGACTTATAATTTAGTTTTACAACGCTACTTATACTAGGAATTCACCATGCTTAAACAACTCGTCGCTGGAGTTTTTACATTGCTGCTGATAGGCAGCGCTCAGTCTCACGCAGTTAAGGCCGGCGATCTCGTGATTGAGCATGCGCATGCTCGCGCAACCCTGGGCAACATGCCCAACAGTGCGACCTTTCTGCAGATCGCCAACAAAGGTAAAGCAGATGACGCTCTACTGTCAGCCAGCACAGCGATCGCAGAGCGTGTTGAGCTGCATACGATGAGCATGGAAGGTGATGTGATGAAAATGCGTGCTGTCGACAGTGTCGAACTCAAAGCAGAAAACACGATCAGCATGAAACCCGGTCAAGGTCCTCATGTGATGCTGTTTGGACTGAAAAAATCACTTAAAGCTGGAGAAAAATTTCCCATGACCCTGAATTTTCGCAAGGCGGGTGCTGTCGAAGTGTCAGTCGAAGTGATGGATATCGCGGCTCACGGCAACCATGGCGCCGGACATGGTCACGAAGAACACAAACACTAAACAATTAGACCGCTGGGCTGGCTTGGGGTGTCAGCCTGGCAGTAGCCTCTTTTCGGTAGCGGTTCAAATCCTGAACTGACTCAAACGAACGCTCGAACAACAGTGACAGATTGTGCAGTATGCGATCGATCACTTTCTTTTCCCACTCACCATCAAACTGTATTTGTTTATCCAGCCATCCCTCTAACCAATCGGGATCTGGTAGTCGACTCTGTATCGTATCGTTGGGATACAGCGCCTGGTTCACATGCAAGTTGGTGGGATGCAAGGGCTTATCGGTACGACGAGCAGAAGCCATCAATACGCCGATTTTGGAAAATGCCGCGCGTGCGATATCGCCCGATTCTTGCAGCGCTTTTTTCATATAGCGCAAGTAGGCTCCACCATGGCGCGCCTCATCTTGGCTAATGATTTTGTAAATTTGTTTAATAACGGGTTCGGTGTGCCAGTCCGCTGCGCAGCGATACCAATGATTCAAGCGCACTTCGCCACAAAAATGCAGCATCAGCGTCTCTAAAGGCGGCGCTGGGTCAAACTCAAAACGTACATTATGTAATTCTTCTTCGGTCGGGACTAACTCAGGACGAAAACGTCGCAAGTACTCCATCAATACCAATGAATGTTTTTGCTCTTCGAAAAACCAAACAGACATGAACGCAGAAAAATCACTGTCGTGACGGTTATCTCGTAAAAACATTTCGGTTGCCGGCAAAGCAGCCCACTCGGTGATGGCGTTCATCCGTATGGTTTGTGCCTGCTCATCAGATAATTGACTGGCATCGAACTTGTCCCATGGAATATCTTTTTCCATGTTCCAGCGTACTTGTTCTAGTGAGCGAAAGAGTTCGGGATACAGCATCGGTTGTGACCTGATTTATTTAATCTAGGAAGTTTACCAACAAAGAGTGACAGTTCAATTTCGAATATGTCTCAAAATGGGTCGTATAACAGTAAGGAAGTACTAACTTTGATAGTGCATTATCTTTCAGATAATAATGATTGAGCCAAAACCATGGTTCAGCTAAAGATCATTGAGCGTACCCAATATTCGGCTAGCGTGCAGTTTGACCCGCGCGCGCTCTTCAGAAGTTAACTTTTGTAAATTCTTCGTCATCAATGAAGTGCGCGGATTAGATGACAGGGTCGCTTCGTGACGATCAATAGTCGCTTCGTGGCGATCAATAAAATCCCAGTACAGCGTGGTGTAAGGGCACGCGTTTTCACCAGCACGCACTTTGGGATCATATTTACACGAGGTGCAGTAATTACTCTGACGTCCGATGTAAGCACCACTCGCCACATAGGGCTTACTGGTAAATCGACTACCGCAAGCATGCAATGCCATACCCGCCGTGTTGGGTAATTCAACCCATTCAATCGCATCGACATAAATCGCTAAAAACCAATCACCCACTTGCTGCGGTGATAGCTGAGCCAGCGTGGCAAAATTTCCAATCACCATCAGCCTTTGTATGTGATGGGCATAACCCCACTCCAGCGTCTGTTGCAGACTATCGCGCATGCACGCCATATCGGTTTCACCGGTCCAAAACCACGCTGGCAAATCACGCGCCGCTTGATAGTGATTGGCCTCTTTTAAACCAGGCATATCTAACCAATACACCCCCCGAATAAATTCACGCCATCCCAGCACCTGACGAATAAACCCTTCAGCACTTTCCAAACTCACCGCACCCTTTTTGTAGGCTTTTTCTACCGCTGCAATCACCTCGCGCGGATTCAGCAAATGTAAATTTAGCGCTGCCGATAGCAGTGAATGCCAACCCAGTGGCGTGTTAGTCCACATGGCATCTTGATACTGTCCAAATGAGTTCAAACGCTTCGCCACAAATACGTCTAGCGCATGCAAAGCCTGCTCACGATTAACAGGCCAGGCGAAATTTTTAAGCTGTCCCGGGTGATCTGAAAAAAACTTTTCAACCATCTGAATCACTTGCTCAGTCACCGCATCGGGTACAAAAAACGCAGGCTCCGGAATCGCACCGGGCCCGGTACGTTTGGGATAAGCGCTGCGGTTGTCTTCATCAAAATTCCATTGACCTCCGACAGGTTCATCATCCGCCATCAATACATTGAATCGTTTGCGCATAACGCGATAAAAAAATTCCAGGCGCAGCTCTTTTTTTCCTTTAGCCCATTGCGAAAATTCAGTGCGGCTACACAGAAAGTGAGTGTCATCCATCATGCGTAGCGCTATGTTTTCCTTATCGCATGTCTCGCGAATCATCTCTTGCATGCGCCATTCACCCGGCTCAACGACTCGCAGCGATTGCGGATCATGGCGCCGCAAAGCAATAGCCAATCGCTCCGAAAAACTCGTTGGATGAGGGTCATCTAATTGAATGTAGTCAAACGGCCAACCACGCTCCGCCACTTGATTCGCAAAATGGCGCATGGCTGATAAAAACAGCGCAATGCGCGCCTTATGCGACCAGACATACTTAGCCTCACCCACCGCCTCAATCATCAGCACGCAGTCCTGTGCCGGATCGAAGTTTTCTAAGGCGGGGCTATCGAAATTCAACTGGTCGCCCAGTACCAAAATCAGATTACGCATGGATCACTTAAATTAAATACTGTCATTTCAAGAACTTTTTCCGTTGGAAAAAGCCTAAAACGCGGGAGGAATTTCATAAATGGAAACGTATTTTGTCCGAGCGATGAGCTACACCGAAGTTTTGAGAATACGCTAGAATGACTCATCAGTTTAAGTTAAAACCTTTCGGTATAGATCGACCATGACAAAATTTCTCTCCCGAGTGAAAACGCAAACCGCGAGTATCTTTCTGGTCCTGGCCGCTGCCTGCACGCTGGCACCCCCTGCCGCTGCAGCGGAAGACTGCCCAGCACTGCTGAATCACAAATTCAATCGCTTACAAGATGATTCCCCCCAGAACCTGTGTCAGTACGCCGGCAAAGTCACGCTGGTGGTCAACACCGCGAGCTACTGCGGGTTTACCTCGCAATACGAAGGTTTAGAAAAACTGTACGCGAATTACAAAGACAAAGGCTTGGTTGTGCTTGGCTTCCCATCGAATGACTTTAGCCAGGAACCTGGCAACAATAAAGAAATCGCCGATTTTTGCTACAACACTTATGGCGTGAAATTTCCCATGTTCGCGAAGTCTTCCGTCAAAGGCAAAGAAGCCAATGCGATGTTTACCGCTTTATTTAAAGCCGGCGCAAAGTCACCTGCATGGAATTTCAATAAGTATTTGATTGATCGTGAAGGCAAATTGGTTGGTAGCTTCGGCAGCACCACGCGCCCCGATGAAAAAGCCTTTGTTAGCGCTCTTGAAAAAGCTCTAGCTGGACAATAAATTAACACTGAGTATTTGCACGCTTTAGCCGATGTGATTCTCTATTAGTTTTTAGCAGCGGCGCCTCCCGATTCTTTCGGTGGCTATGTGAGGGCGATCTTCCCCCATTTGTGTTTCCCCCTGACTGGCGTCGCTGCTTTTTTATTTTTCGATAAACTCACACGGATCTGTATTTGCATCTCTAGCAAAATGCAGTTTGAGTTTTCTTCCATCTCGCACCGTTTGGATTACTTATGAAAGTCGCCGTTATAGGTTCAGGTATTTCGGGGCTGACAGCTGCATGGCAGCTATCGCGTGACGGTCATGAGGTTTCACTATTCGAAGCAGGCTCATACTTTGGCGGACATACCAATACGGTCGATGTCACACTTGATGGCATCACACACGGCGTAGACACCGGTTTTTTGGTATTTAATCACCGTACCTATCCCAATCTGATTCGGCTTTTTGATGAATTAAAAGTCGAGACAGCCGCTAGCGAAATGACATTCGCGGTAAAAATTCCACTGCCCGATGGCAGTACCTTGGAATGGGCCGGCGCTAATCTCGATACCGTATTTGCTCAGCGTCGCAATCTGTTTAATCGGCCATTTTTGCGAATGCTAAAAGATATCGTTCGCTTTAATCGACAGACCACCGCGATGGCCAAGACCAATGGCAAGCTCGAGTCGATTTCCGTGGGCGATTTCCTTGATCGCTACCGTTACAGCAGTGAATTTCGCCATTGGTACTTACTACCCATGGCCGGTTGTATCTGGTCATGTCCTACTGAACAAATGCTAGCTTTTCCTCTAGCTACTTTTGTTCGGTTTTGTAGCAATCATGGCTTGATACAGATCACGAATCGCCCGCAATGGCGCACTGTCACCGGTGGAGCAAAACACTACGTACAAAAAATACTGCCGAATATTGCACATACATTTTTAAATACGCCGGTGCGCTCAGTGACGCGGATTAGCGTGGGAGCACCAGAAATACGAATAGAGACCGCCACTGGGACGAAGATATTTGAACACGTCGTTTTGGCATCGCACAGCGATCAAACATTGTCGATACTTGCTGATGCCAGCGAAGATGAAAAACGTATTCTTTCATCCGTCCGGTATCAACCTAATCGCGCTATTTTGCACACCGATACACGCTGCCTGCCCACGCTTGAAAAAGCCTGGTCGGCATGGAATTACGAAACAGCAGGCACGCCCGAGCCACGCGTTTGCGTCCACTATTTGCTCAACAAATTACAACCGCTCCCCTTTAAACAATCCGTCATCGTAACGCTTAATCCTGTATCGCGCATTGAGCCTGAAAAAATCATCGCGGAATTTAATTATGCGCATCCTATTTTTGATGCACAGGCTATCGCAGCACAGCACGCATTACCCTCTATTCAAGGACAGCGAAACACCTGGTTTGCGGGCGCGTGGACAGGCTACGGATTCCATGAAGATGGTCATAAATCAGGTCTGCAAGTAGCTCGCGCTATCGACCAGCAGACGCTCAATTCGTGATATGCAAACGCTGACTCATCAACCGTTAATTAGCACTGGTCTCGTCAGGCATAGTCGCTTACGACCTGCTGGTAACACGTTTAGCTATAGCGTGTTTACGCTGATGCTGCCCCTCAGAACTTTGGGTGCTGCCGCTTTTTCTAATGGCGTGTGTTCGCGCAATCGATTCAATCTTATGTCGTTTCATGATTGTGATCACGGCGATGGAACCACTCCATTGTTGACATGGATAAATCAGCTTTTAAAGTCTGAAAATATCCACGATGCCGATGGTGAAATCTGGCTACAAGCTTTTCCTCGCGTGCTCGGCTATGTATTTAATCCCGTCTCATTTTGGTTTTGTCATCGAACTGACGGCGCATTGCGTGCGATTGTTTGTGAAGTGAACAATACCTTTGGCGAGCGCCACTTCTATCTGCTCGACACCGGATCGGCAATGCAATGGGGCGTACAACTCACCTCCAAAAAAGTCTTTCATGTATCGCCCTTCTGCGCCGTTGAAGGTAGCTACCGCTTTCGTTTTATGCGCGCTACAAAAAATAGTAATAACACAGACAGAGAATGCGTCGTCGCTAGAATTGACTATCACGATGATCAAGGCCCGCTCTTGTTGACCAGCATTTCAGGACAGTTAGAGCCACTCACGACGCGCAGCGCAATTAAGGCATTTATCCGCCATCCGCTGATGACTATTGGCGTAATTGGCCGCATTCACTGGCAAGCGCTTAAATTATTTACTAAACGCGTACCGTTTTTCCGCAAACCTCTTCCACCTCCAACACCACTGAGCCGATGAATAAGTCCTCGTCTACCTCCATCGCTTTCAATGAAGGCGACTCAGAGAATTTTGCTAAAAATAGCAAGGTGCCCGCGCAAGTTCAATTACTGCTGCGTATGTTGTCGCGACTTGAGCATGGCAGCTTAAAACTGGAATGCCCCGATGGAAAGCTACTGAAATTCGGGAATGAAGACCCAACAGTTACTTTGTCGCTAAATAGTTGGGAGCCTTTTCTAGCCGCTATACGTTCTGGCGATATTGGATTTGCTGAAAGCTATCTGCAAGGTGAGTGGCAAACGGATAATCTCGCACGGTTAATCGAGCTATTTATTCATAATCGCCAGGCGCTTGAGTCGGCAATCTATGGCAGTTGGTGGGGTAGCCTGCTTTACCGAATCAAGCACCTTTTTAATCGCAACTCGCGTGCGGGAAGTCGTCGCAATATTCATGCGCACTACGATATCGGGAATAGCTTTTATACCTTGTGGCTTGATCCCTCCATGACGTATTCCAGCGCCTTATTTGCACAACCCGAATTCAATCTGCAACAAGCACAACACGCTAAATACGAACGTATATTTTCTGAGATTAACGTGAATGCTGGTGGTCGCATTCTTGAGATTGGTTGTGGCTGGGGCGGCTTTGCCGAACTCGCTGCGAAAAATGGGGCGCACATCACTGGGCTGACCTTGTCCACAGAACAACTAGCCTTTGCAGAAAAACGTTTACACGATGCCGGCGTAAGCGAAAGAACGGAATTACGACTGCAAGACTATCGCGATACCGAAGGTGAGTTCGATGGTATCGCCTCGATTGAAATGTTTGAAGCCGTCGGTGAAGAATATTGGGATAGTTACTTCGCCTGCATTGCAAAAAATCTCAAAACAGGTGGACGTGCCTGCGTACAAACAATCACGATAGCCGATGATTTGTTCGAGCGCTACCGCAAGGGAACTGACTTTATTCAGCAGTACATTTTCCCCGGAGGGATGTTGCCATCACCATCAATTTTCAGAGCGCATGCGCAACGTCATGGCTTAAGCGTAGTCAATGAATTAGCCTTTGGCTTGGACTATGCACGCACCTTAAGTTTATGGGATCAGGCATTCGAGAGGGCCTTACCCTCCGTTCAAGCGCAAGGATTTGATGAACGATTCATACGCACTTGGAAGTTTTATCTCGCTTACTGCGAGGCAGGCTTTCGTGCAGGCAGTATCGACCTGTTTCAATTTACTTTACAAAAAAACTAAGCGCCAGCATGACGCATGAAACCAGCGTCGATGTCATCCACGCACCTAATCTAACAGTCAAAGCGCTGCTAAGTTATGGCCTGTTTGGCTTGCCCCTTGCAATGGTGGCCATGCCTGTGTACGTGCAAGCTCCGGCACTGTATGCGGGCAGCTTTGGTTTATCGCTCACCTTAGTCGGTACGATTTTATTGGTCGCACGATTGTTGGATGCATTTTCAGATCCGTTAATTGGGTATTGGATGGATCGATCTTCTACTACGCGGGGTCATGCCGGTTTTGTGTTGATGTCATTGCCCTTGCTCGTCATGGGCTACCTTGCTCTATTTCATCCTCCTACAATTATTGCTAACGATATTGCTGCTCTGAGTGCGTGGTTTGCTGGCAGCTTAGGTTTGGTGTATCTGGGATTTAGCTTAGCCACCATCGCTCACAATAGCTGGGGCGCGAGTTTGACTCAACTGCGTGGCGAGCGTGCGCGACTGACTGCATTCCGAGAAGGCTTTGGATTAATTGGCGTGATGATCGCCGCCGCCGTTCCTGCACTAGCAGGTATGAATATGTTATCCATCACTTTTGTCATAGCACTCGCCATCACTGCTTGGCTACTGATTCGTTACGCGCCGCGCGCGCAGACCATAGCAACAGTCAGCGATGATTGGCGCGCCCTGATCGTACCTCTGCAAAGTGCAAAATTTCGCTGGTTGCTTAGTGTGTTTGCTATCAGTGGCATTGCAGCCGCCATACCGGCTACGTTATTTTTATTTTTTGCGACGGATCGGCTGCAGCTGGCACCGTATGCGGGTCTATTTCTCGTTATTTATTTTGCCGCTGCTGCCCTCGCCCTACCGCTGTGGGCGACACTCAGCAAACGCATAGGTGAAGCACGCGCATGGCTACTATCGATGCTGCTTTCTGTGCTGGTATTTATTTGGGCATGGCAGCTTGACGCGGGTGCCTTGTATTCATTTGCAGTGATTTGTATTTTTTCCGGAGCAGCGCTCGGTGCGGATCTCGCTTTACCACCCGCTTTGTTAGCCGGAGTGATTGGATCTGCAGGGCATAGCGGACAGCGCGAGGGGGCCTACTTCGGCCTGTGGAATTGGATGACGAAAATGAATCTCGCACTTGCCGCAGGAATCGCTTTGCCACTGCTTGATTATTTAGGCTACACGCCGGGGCGCCCAACAGAACATGGCTTAGTTGCCCTCGGCATTACCTATGCCCTATTGCCTTGCGCTCTGAAATTGGCTGCTGCTGCGCTTTTGTGGCGCGCCCCATTAAGAGAAGTGTAATGATGATGAAACGCCACTTTGAGAGGATGAACACCTATGATCAACCTATGGATGCGAACAGTGCTGCTCTGTATCGCGACACTACTAACTAGTTGCGGAACCACTATGACGCCTTCGGAATACGCATCAGAAAACCCAGCACTTGATCTGCAAACCTATTTCAATGGAACCGTTGATGCCTGGGGCATGTTTCAAGATCGTTCCGGCAAAGTCATTAAACGTTTTAAGGTAGTGATTCACTGTAGCTGGCAAGGCGATACAGGCACACTGGATGAAGACTTCACTTACTCCGATGGCACAACCCAAAAACGCGTTTGGACCTTGAAGAAAATGGCCGACGGAAAATATATCGGCACCGCTGATGATGTAGTCGGTGAAGCTAATGGACAAGTCGGTGGCAATGCATTGAACTGGAAATATGTTTTAGCTTTGCCAGTTGATGGAAAAATTTATAACGTGAATTTCGATGACTGGATGTATTTGATGGATGATCAAGTCATGCTCAATCGTGCTGTGATGAGCAAGTTCGGTTTTCGCTTAGGTGAAGTGACCCTATCCTTTAATAAGAGGCCGCAGTAATGACGCAAAGAGCGCCGACCACGGTCTTTAGTCATCGCGGTAGTGCGATGAATCCGCGCATACGTAGTTGGAAAGGTGCGCGCGTCTGGTTAATCGGCGCTTCAACGGGTATCGGTGCTGCAACAGCTAGCCTACTACTTAGTAAAGGTGCACAAGTAGCTTTGTCGGCCCGCAATACCTCGGCATTGCAAGCGCTGGCTGAAAATAATTCACAAGCACTGGTACTACCTTTAGATATCACTCAACATGAGGACGTACAAAAAGCGCATGACCAGCTACTCTCAGCTTGGGGCAGCATCGATGTCGTGCTCATCGTCGCCGGCGTCTACAATGAAATGCGGGCTGATTCCATCGATATGGCCGTTGTTAATCAGGTGTTGGATATCAATCTACGCGGCACATTTAATTGTATCGATGTTGTGCTGCCGACTTTACTTAAACAATCCTTCGGTGGCGTAGGCATAGTCTCATCTGTTGCTGGCTTTTCTGGCTTACCGAAAGCGTTGGTATATGGCCCAAGTAAAGCTGCATTAATTAATCTGTGCGAGTCGCTGTATTTCGATTTGAGTCGACATGGCAATGCGGTCTATCTGATCAACCCGGGGTTTGTAAAAACACCCGCTACCGCGAATAACGATTTTGCCATGCCCGGCCTGATCAGCGCTGATGAAGCAGCGCACGAAATACTGGCAGGCATGGAGCAAGGACAGTTTCATATTCACTTTCCTAGGGGCTTTACCAATTGGCTGCGTTTCGCGCGCTTGCTGCCCTATCGCTGGTATTTTTATCTCATACACAAAGTGACTGGCTTATGAATCACCAAGCACACCTCAAAACATTGATAGAATTTTTTGATGACATCGCTCTGGAGCGCGTCCATCAACTCGCTGAATTTTATACCGCCGATGCGTATTTCAAAGACCCATTCAACGAAGTACATGGCATCGAAAAAATTACTCACATATTCACGCATATGTTCACCCAGGTCGATGGGCCACGGTTTGTTGTAACTGGGAGTGTGCTTCAGGATGAGCAAGCGTTTTTGACGTGGGATTTTTTATTTCGTATGAAACGATTTTCGACAGATGAACAATGTATACGGGGTGCTACCCACATCAGATTCGCCAATGATGGGCGGGTTGAATATCATCGTGACTACTGGGATGCGGCAGAAGAGTTGTACGAAAAACTCCCCGTGCTGGGCGCACTCATGCGCGGTCTAAAGCACATGGCACGAAACTAAAAATTCTAATTTATTTTTTAGCTGGAGCTTTGCGCTTTCTGGGTGTGGCTTTTTTTGCTGCTGTTGGATTGGCGTCCCCCGTCTTTGGTTCGGGCGCCATCGCTTGATTTACCGCTTGAGAAAAATTTTGTTGTACCGTATTCCACCAAGCGGTGGGATTAGCCATATGCGCTGCAAAGTCAGATGGGCTAGGCATTTTATCGAAAGCCTCATTATTGCTAGCCGTTTCAGTTTTTGATGCAGGCTTGGCCGCTTTAGAATCTGCCGCTGGAGGGCTAGTCGCTTTAGCAAAACTCTCGCTCATAGACTGCAGCGCTGTCAGTGTAGCGCTTTGCACTTCCAGCGTTTGTATCGTGCCTCGCAACATATTCATGTTCATCTGCAACCACGATTCGACCGCTTTGAGATCAGCGATCTGTTTATTCAAATCGTCGGGCGACATAGAGGGCATAGTCATGCCGGGAACTTTCATCGAACCCCAGAAATTTCGCACAAACTCCAAGGTATCATTCATCGTACCCGCTCCTGTTGAACCGGATTTATTGTCTGACATGGGCTCTCCCGACTAAACTTGTTATCAGCCTAACCAGATGAATGGTCGGCTCCAGTAGCCAGAGAGTAGCAGATTGGCGACTTCAGGCACGCCAAATCCTTAAGCGATAAGATGCATCTCAACGACAACCAGCACTCTCTAGTAAATGTTTAAAACTGTTACCAACCTTAAGCATCTAGCAGCGCTCGCATTACACTAACAAAATGAGAATGCGATCTACACTAAAGTCACTCTGGCCACCCAATCGAAAACTCTGGCTCCCGCTCGTGGTCATAGCGATGATTTTGATAGCCCACCTTTTACTCATACAGTGGGCACAAGATAGTTTGGAGTTTATGCGGCTACTCGATGCGGATAATGAATCCGTAGAAATCGTACTACACGCACCTACGCCATCCATTCCTGTACGATCCACACCTTCAGTACCCAAA
>JBEDHZ010000064.1:0-9813 GCA_041173845.1 Pseudomonadota bacterium | reverse complement strand
AGCCAATGGGCAATCGGATTTATGGCTGCGACGATTGTCTGGCCGCTTGTCCGTGGAACAAGTTTGCGCAAAGCGCGCGTGAAGCCAAACTCGTTGCGCGTGAGGAATTGAAAGATCCAAAGCTTGCGGATCTGATTGCGCTGGATGATGCAGGCTTTCGCATCGTGATCGCCCCGTCTTTTGCAGACATCTTTTTTAACAACTGTTTTAAAAATGGGCTGCTGCCAATCGTGTTGTCGGAAGAAGATGTTGAGATGCTTTTCCAGAAAGTTGCAGGCCAGGCGGGGTTCGAGCTGAAGGTAGATCTGTCAGCCCAGACCGTCTCCACGCTGGATGGAAGTTTTCAGCGTACGTTTGACGTAGAGCCATTTCGTAAGCATTGTCTGATCAATGGCTTGGATGATATTGGTCTGACATTGCAACACTCGGATGCCATCCATACGTTTGAAGAGCGCCACATCAGCCGTTTCCCTTGGTTGGCGAATACGATTTAATTATTTAAGTAGACATCTCATGAAAATCGCAATCTTGCCGGGTGACGGCATTGGTACCGAAATTGTTGCTCAGGCTGTTCGTGTTCTGGAAGCCTTAGGTCAAAAATTTGAAATGGAAACCGCACCGGTCGGTGGTGCAGGTTACGAGGCTCATGGCCATCCGCTACCCGACGGCACATTGAAGCTTGCTAAAGAAGCCGATGCCATTTTGTTTGGCGCCGTAGGTGATTGGAAATACGACACGCTAGAACGTTCACTGCGTCCTGAGCAGGCTATTTTAGGTTTGCGCAAACACCTGACGTTGTTTGCAAACTTTCGCCCAGCGATTCTCTATCCTGAACTAGTTGGCGCATCTACCTTGAAGCCAGAAGTGGTATCTGGTCTCGATATCCTTATCGTGCGTGAATTGAATGGCGATATCTATTTTGGTCAGCCGCGCGGAATGCGTGAAGCACCCGATGGCCCGTTCAAAGGTTCGCGCGAAGGTTTTGACACCATGCGTTACGCCGAGCCAGAAATTCGTCGTATTGCCCATGTGGCGTTTAAAGCGGCGCAAAAACGTGGCAAGCGTTTGACCAGTGTTGATAAAGCTAATGTGTTGGAGACTTTCCAGTTTTGGAAAGACATCGTCACCGACGTCCATAAAGAATATCCCGATGTCGAGCTCGATCACATGTATGTGGATAACGCGGCGATGCAGTTAGTACGTGCACCGAAAAAATTCGATGTGATTGTGACGGGCAATATGTTTGGCGACATTCTCTCGGATGCAGCCGCTATGTTGACTGGCTCGATTGGCATGTTGCCTTCCGCATCGCTGGATGCCAACAGCAAAGGTTTGTATGAGCCTTCGCATGGATCAGCGCCTGATATCGCTGGTAAGGGCGTTGCAAATCCGTTGGCCACGATTTTGTCGGCTGCGATGATGTTGCGTTTCTCATTGAATTTGCCTGCAGAGGCTGATCGTATAGAAAAAGCAGTCAAACAAGTACTTGCGCAAGGCTTGCGTACGCCCGATATTTATGAGGCGGGTACGACTAAGGTAGGAACAGTTGATATGGGTAGTGCGGTTGTTAAAGCGCTGTCCTGATTTTTTAGGAAGAGATATGAAACTCGTAGGATTAGTAGGCTGGCGTGGCATGGTGGGCTCAGTGCTTATGCAGCGCATGCAAGAAGAAAAAGATTTCGATCACATTGAGCCGGTATTTTTTTCAACCTCGAATGCAGGTGGCAAAGCGCCTGCCTTGGCTAAAAATGAAACGGCATTGAAAGATGCGAACGATATTGATGCGCTAAAAAAATGCGACATCATTTTGACGTGCCAGGGTGGCGATTACACCACCGAGGTTTTCCCTAAGTTGCGCGCTGCAGGATGGAATGGGTACTGGATTGATGCAGCCTCTTCACTGCGCATGAAAGACGATGCCATCATCGTGCTGGATCCAGTGAACATGGATGTCATCAAGCATGCATTGAAATCGGGTACCAAAAACTACATTGGTGGTAACTGCACCGTGTCATGCATGTTAATGGGCTTGGGTGGTTTGTTTGCGCATGACTTAGTCGATTGGATGACCTCCATGACTTACCAAGCTGCCTCCGGTGGTGGTGCGCAACACATGCGCGAATTACTGACTCAGTTTGGTAGCATCAACGCCGAAGTGAAATCCTTATTAGATGATCCAGCGTCTGCGATATTAGAAATTGATCGCAAGGTATTAGCACGACAGCACGCAATGAGCGACGACGAAGTCAAACAATTCGGTGTCCCCTTGGGTGGCAATCTCATTCCTTGGATCGATAAAGATTTGGGTAATGGTCAGTCGCGTGAAGAGTGGAAGGGCGGCGCTGAGACAAATAAAATTCTCGGCCGTGGTGCGGCGTTTGGTAAGGATGCAAAATCCGCGATTGCGGTTGATGGTTTGTGCGTGCGTATTGGTGCCATGCGCTGCCATTCGCAAGCATTGACGATTAAGCTTAAAAAAGATGTGCCCCTGGATGAAATTACCGACATTATTGCCAGCAACAATCCGTGGGCAAAAGTTGTTCCTAATACACGTGAAGCGTCCATGCACGATCTAACACCGGCTGCTACGACGGGCAGCTTGCGGATTCCGGTCGGTCGTTTGCGTAAGATGGAGATGGGTGGCGAATACTTATCGGCATTTACCGTCGGCGATCAGTTGTTGTGGGGGGCTGCCGAACCCTTGCGTCGCATGTTGAGAATACTTTTAGAAGCATAAAAAAATCCCAGGTTGAGTTGTCAAACCGCAACCTAACCCGCTTGTTTGTCCTCTGTTGGACGACAAGCGGGTTTTTTTATGGCCCCACAGATTCAGTTAACTTGCGATGTTGTATCGTGAATGCTACTGTCCGCTCCGTTCTTCTGGTTGAAGATCCTCTGCATTTTCTTTTCTTCTAGCTTTTCTTCACGCTATTTTTCATCGATGCTTTATAAATTGTTTCTTCTCGCAGTATTGTCGTCGCTACCTGTGCACTCTTTCGCACTGGCTTTGGGTGATGTCGTGGTTCGCTCCGCCTTGGGTCAAGTATTGGATGCAGATATTGATATGGTGGTGTTGTCTGCGCAAGAAGCTGAATCTTTGTCGGTTCGTTTGGCGCCGGCAGAGATGTTTGCCGAAGCGGGTCTGGATTACGGTTTGATTGCTCGATCAGTTCGTTTGAGCGTAGAAAAAAAAGTTGGTCGAACACAAGTGCATTTAAGTTCGGACAAAGCCATCACCGAACCCTTCTTGATGTTGCTAATCGAAGTGAACGCAAGTGGTAATCGTAGTATTCGACAGTATGCGTTGTTGTTGGATCCGCCTTCAACGCAAGATAATGCTCCCGTGGTGATCACGCCTCCTGTCATCCCCAAATTAGCTACTGAGCCAATAGCATCAACCACTCCCTCCGCTGTAGCGACGGCAGCTACGACTAAAACATCAAAGCAGGCTAAGCAAACTTCGCAAGTTAAGGAGACTGCTAAAGCCACTAAGCTTACAAAAGAAGATGCTGCATTGACTAAGTCCGAGTCATCAGACGCTCAACCCAATACACGACTCGTCAAGTCCGGTGACACCTTGCGTCAGATAGCTACTAGCGTTCAACCGAGCGGTACAACGCTGGCGCAGGTGATGCTCGCCATCGTTCAAGAAAATTCTCAGGCCTTTGATCAAAAGAATATTCATCGAATGAGGGCAGGAGCAGTTTTAACTATTCCAGAGTCCTCAGTCGTGCGGAGCATCGATGCCCAACAAGCGATGAATCAAGTGCAATTACAGACACGCGAATTCAATCATGCTTCGACAGATCGAAAAAAACTTAGTGCAACAAGCACCCAGAAAGAAAAATCTACCGAAAGCGTGCCAGCGAATAAGAGTCATAGTGGTCGCCTGAGCCAGCCGGCAGCTGAACAGCCATCATTAACTACGAAAGATCAGCTAAAACTTAGTGCGCCTGAAAAATCAGAAAAAACCTCACTTGATCTCAAAGAGCTTGAGAAGCTGGCCAATGAAAAATCGCTGGCCGAATCGAACTTGCGGATTGCTCAGCTAGAGAAAAATATTCACGATCTACAGAGCCAGCTGATGACTCGTGATGAATCGGTATTAACCCAGCCGCAGCCTGCGCCGCAAGAAGCTGTCGAGCAAGTTAAGGACGCCGCGCCAGCTGCTGCGGTAACTGCGACTGTGACTCCCCCATCTAATAAAGTCAGCATTAAGCCAACGGTCATGGCAGATCGTGATAAAGATTATTTAGCTGAATTTAAAAAGTTTTTTGAAATTGAAGCGTTTTTTGAATTTGAAAAACTTGCAAAAGAATGGGATAACGAGTCATTCATGTGGGTTGGTGCGGTTGGTGCGGCATCTCTTGCTGGATTGCTGTTTTTATTACGACTGCAGCGAAATAAACGTCACCAACGCCGCCACCCTACGCAATCTCAGCGTATCGAACCTGAAGCAGATGCTGGTTCTGTTTTTGGACATGCAGGGGGAGGACACGTAGACACTAATCACAGTGTTTTTCATTCTAATTTTGTACCCTCAGTTAGCCAACTAGATGCTAATGAAGTTGATGCGATTGCAGAAGCGGATGTCTATATTGCTTATGGACGTGATGAGCAGGCTGAAGAAATACTTCTCGATGCATTGAAGGCTCATCCTACGCGCCATGCACTACGCGTGAAATTACTTGAAATTTACGCAGCACGTAACGATCAGAAAAAATTTAATGCCCTAGCTTCTGAGTTACGTGTATTAACGCATGCTCAGGGTGCGGAATGGATGCAGGCAGCGCAATTAGCTCAGAAGATTGCAGTGGGTAATCCTCTCGCAACGAGCAGTTCACCCGTGCAGTCAGTGAAAGAACTTTCAGCGGGGATGAGCATCGCAACGGCTAACGTGCATCTGCCATCCAAATTCACCACGAATTTGAACGATCAACCTGCGACGACGGTTGCCGATTTTTCGATTAGTCTCGACGGCATGCTGCAGGAAGGGCGCGCAGAATCAAGCGCCGCAAGGTCATCATCAGCTAGCTCTACTGCTGAAGTCATCGATTTCACTCAAACAGGCGTCACGTCGAAAATTACGTTTACTCAGGCCGAGACCTTAGCGCTTAAAACAAAGATGGATCTTGCTGTGGCATGTGATGAAATCGGCGACAAAGATGGCGCTCGTGATTTATTACGCGAGGTCGCGTCGTCACAGCATGGTGAATTGGCCCCGCGGGCAAAATCCTTATTGCAGCAACTCGCGTAAAATCGCGTCTTCTTTATCTCTCTAAAGCTGCATCACGTTGCCGTAGTAATTCGCGCGTGATCAGTTCACTCCGTGAAACGCATAGCGCTAGGCCTTCAATACGACGGCAGTTCATGGCAGGGCTGGCAAACTCAGCTGCACGGTAAAACGGTGCAGGATGTGCTGGAAAAAGCACTCGCTGAGTTTTGCCAACATCCTGTAGAAACAGTGTGCGCCGGTCGTACCGACGCCGGCGTGCATGCCTTTGGTCAGGTCGTGCATTTCGATACGACGGCTGAGCGCGAACTTTTTTCTTGGGTACGCGGTGTGAATGCCCATTTACCCTCATCGATCGCAGTCCGGTGGGCAACCGAAGTTGAGGGTGGAGAAAACGGTTTTCATGCGCGTTTCACAGCGACTGCTCGTACTTATCATTACCTGATCTACAACCATCCTATCCGCTCTCCTTTATGGGAAAAAAGAGCGGGTTGGGCGTTTCGCGCGTTGGACGTCGGTGCTATGGATCGTGCTGCGCAGTCGCTCGTGGGCATGCATGATTTTTCTGCGTTTCGTGCCGCACAATGTCAGGCTAATTCGCCGATTCGTACAATGCATAGCATTCACGTACGAAGGCAAAAGGATCTGATTGCTGTTTCGCTGACGGCAAATGCATTTTTGCACCACATGGTGCGTAACATCGTGGGTTCACTCATTCAGGTCGGAAATGGTAATCAACCTGTTAGTTGGGTTGCCGAAGTGCTGGAAAGTCGCGAGCGCGACTTAGCCGCGCCGACCTTTAGCCCTGATGGATTGTATTTAGCTAAAGTCGACTACGATGAGCGTTGGGGTTTGCCTCGGCTTGAGTCTGACTTGCCATTTATGTAAATAATTTCACTGATGACGCATAGAACCCGTATAAAACTCTGTGGCTTGTCGAGGCCAGAAGATATTCAGGCCGCAGCAATGGCCGGTGCCGATGCGATAGGTTTGGTTTTTTATCCGCCGTCGCCGCGTAACGTTAGTGCGCAGCAGGCAGCTACGTTGTTAGCAGATTTGCCACCTTTTGTTTCCAGTGTTGGCTTGTTTGTGAATGCCAGCTTGGCTGAAGTAGAGCAGGTTTTGCGGATTGCACCATTATCGATGCTGCAATTCCACGGCGATGAGACGCCAGAACAGTGCGCACAGGTCGCCGAAGCAGTAGCGCGCCCGTTCTTACGCGCCATTCGGATACGGCCCGATACGACGAGTCAGGATTTGTTAGAATCGGAGCAGTTGTACCGTGGTTGTAGTTCTTTGTTCGCCGGACTGTTGCTTGATACATGGAGCGACGCTTACGGCGGTACCGGAAAGGTTTTCGATTGGTCTCTCATTCCCGAAGAAATCGTGCATCAGGCCGTTTTGAGTGGTGGCTTGAACGTACAAAATGTGACTGATGCTGTGCGCTCGTTGCGTCCGCATGCTGTCGATGTCAGTTCGGGCATCGAATCCAGCAAAGGCATTAAAGACGCGGCGTTGATGCAAGCATTCGTGAATGCTGTGCGCGCCGGCGATATTCACTAAGCATTTCTAAGGAAAGACCATGGATCACAATCCCGCTCATGTCGGCAACTATAATTTGCCGGACGCCTCTGGCCATTTTGGCCCCTATGGTGGCAGCTTTGTTTCTGAGACGCTAACGCATGCGTTGGAAGAATTAAAAGCGACCTACGCTCACTATCAAAACGATCCCGAATTTTTACGTGAGTTTCATCACGAGTTGAAATATTTTGTCGGTCGTCCCAGCCCCATTTATCACGCACGTCGTTGGTCCACTGAAACGGGCGGAGCACAAATTTATTTTAAGCGCGAGGATTTAAATCATACCGGTGCGCACAAGATCAACAATGTGATCGGGCAGGCATTGCTCGCTAAGCGTATGGGTAAGCCACGAGTCATCGCCGAAACCGGTGCTGGCCAGCATGGCGTTGCTACTGCAACGATTTGCGCGCGCTTTGGTTTGGAGTGCGTGGTTTACATGGGCAGCGAAGACGTAAAACGTCAGGTGCAAAATGTCTATCGCATGCAGTTACTGGGAGCGACAGTAGTACCCGTTGAATCCGGTTCAAAAACGCTCAAAGATGCACTCAACGAAGCGATGCGTGACTGGGTCACGAATGTAGAAAATACCTTCTACATTATCGGTACCGTCGCAGGCCCCCATCCTTATCCGATGATGGTTAGGGATTTTCAATCAGTGATCGGTAATGAATGTATTGAACAGATGCCTGATCTGATAGGTCATCAACCTGATTACGTGATGGCATGTATCGGTGGTGGTTCGAACGCGATGGGAATTTTTTATCCCTACATTAATTACAAAGAGGTGAAGCTAATCGGCGTTGAAGCCGCAGGTGAGGGCATTGCAACCGGTAAGCACTCTGCATCATTGGGTGGTGGTATTCCTGGTGTTTTGCATGGTAATCGTACCTACCTTCTGCAAGATGAAAACGGTCAGATTACGGAAACTCACTCTGTATCAGCAGGTCTTGATTATCCGGGTGTCGGTCCTGAACATGCTTGGCTGAAGGATTCTGATCGTGCGCAATATGTGAGCGTGACCGACGAAGAAGCGGTGAAGGCTTTTCATGATTGCTGCCGCATTGAAGGCATCATTCCTGCGCTCGAATCAGCACATGCGATTGCCTATGCTGTGAAGTTTGCTAAGACACTGCCGAAAGATAAATCGATTTTGATTAATTTATCAGGTCGCGGTGACAAGGATATGCATACTGTGCAGGAATATGACAGAGAACATGGTGGTGATAGCGGCGCGAAGCACTAAGTTATTGCGCTCGCTTTTCTCTACAACTCTCTATTGCACGGGTATTTTTCATGTCACGCATAAAACAAACCTTCGATAAGCTTGCTTCACAAAAGAAGAAAGCTCTGATTCCTTTTATTACCGCGGGCGATCCAGCGCCCGATATGACGGTCCCTTTAATGCACGCCTTAGTAAAAGGCGGAGCCGATATTTTGGAACTGGGTGTACCTTTCTCGGATCCGATGGCAGAAGGGCCAGTCATTCAGCGCGCCTGCGAGAGAGCATTGATATTCGGTGTGGGCTTGCGCGATGTACTCGGCTACGTTCGTGAATTTCGTAAAGATAATAAAGATACGCCGGTCGTGTTGATGGGTTACGCCAATCCGATTGAGCGCATGGGCGTTCCCACCTTCATCGCCGAATCCAAAGCAGCGGGTGTGGACGGCGCGATCGTGGTGGATTATCCGCCGGAAGAATGCGAAGAGTTTGCACGTGCATTGCGTGCGGTAGATATGGATCCAATTTTTCTGCTGGCTCCTACATCTTCAGAGCAACGCATACGTCAAGTGGCAGAAATTAGTAGCGGCTTTTCGTATTACGTCTCTTTGCGTGGCGTAACCGGGGCAGCGCACATCGACACTACCGAAGTGGCTAACCGAATCGCTGAAATCCGCAAGCACGTCAAGCTGCCCATTGGTGTGGGTTTTGGTATTCGTGATGCCCAAACAGCCAAAGCGGTCGCTTCGGTGTCGGATGCGGTGGTGATTGGTAGTCGTATCATCCAGGAACTGGAAAATACGCCCAAGGACAAGGCCGTCACAGCGGTTCAGGAATTTTTGTCGGGAATACGCGCTGCTATCGACGAACTATCGGCCTGATGTTTGGTTCAAATTAGCTATCAACTTGCCAAGCTGACAGCAGCCGTGGGCGCCGGTTACAATACGGCGCAACGCGGCCACCAGTCGCTTTAAGAAAGAGAGCCCCCATGAGCTGGCTAGAGAAATTGCTCCCCCCCCGTATTCAACGTTCTGATGCATCGACACGCCGTTCCGTTCCGGAAGGTTTGTGGGTCAAGTGCCCTTCCTGTGAAGCGGTGCTGTATCGGACCGATTTGGAATCGAATCAGCAAGTCTGCCCAAAGTGCGATCACCATATGCGCATACGTGCACGTGAGCGGCTTGATGCTTTGTTAGATCAAGAAGGTCGCTATGAAATCGGTCAGGAAATTTTGCCGGTTGATACGCTGAAATTCAAAGATTCAAAAAAATATCCAGAACGATTGAAATCTGCGTTGGATGCGACCGGTGAAACGGACGCACTGATCGTTATGGGTGGCGCCATCATGACATTGCCGGTAGTGGTTGCCTGTTTTGAGTTCGAATTTATGGGTGGCTCAATGGGCGCGGTTGTTGGTGAGCGGTTTGTTCGTGGCGCTCAGACAGCGCTGGAACAAAAAGTACCTTTCATCTGCATTACCGCTACTGGCGGTGCGCGTATGCAAGAGGGTTTGCTGTCGCTGATGCAAATGGCGAAAACCACCTCGATGCTGACTAAACTGGCCGAGAAAAAACTGCCGTTTATTTCTGTTTTAACTGATCCCACCATGGGCGGTGTATCCGCATCGTTTGCCTTTATGGGTGATGTGGTGATTGCTGAACCTAAAGCATTGATTGGTTTTGCAGGCCCGCGCGTGATTGAAAATACCGTGCGCGAAAAACTTCCTGAAGGTTTTCAGCGGTCTGAATTCATCATTCAAAAAGGCGCTATCGATATGATT
>JBEDHZ010000063.1:0-10138 GCA_041173845.1 Pseudomonadota bacterium | reverse complement strand
GAAGTATACTAGAATTGCACTCTGAATTCAGTATTCAGAAACTATTCAGGAACGATTGGACAATATTTCTAATTAAACAACATGAGCCAATTTCTTACTCTCTCTGATGCCATCGCCACTCATGCGCGACTTACTCCACACAAACTGGGTGCCCGTGATTCCCGCCGGTCGCTGAGTTTCGAATTATGGAACGAGCGCGCTAGCCGCCTAGCTGATGCTTTGCTCAATGCCGGCCTGCGTAGCGGCGACCGGATCGGACTGCTCGCTTATAACTGCCTCGAATGGATGGAGATCTACGTTGCACTGGCCAGAGCCGGATTAGTCGCCGTACCTGTCAATTTCCGACTAACCGGACCGGAAATCAGCTACATCCTGAACAACGCCGAAGTCAGTGCAGTGATCGCTGGTTCAGAATTCTGTGAAACGCTGGATTCGCAAAAATCCGAACTCAAGCTTGCGGCGGGTAGAAGCTTCGTGCTGGGAGATGCACCCCATGACGGTTGGATCAGTTACGAAAAACTGATTAGCGCGGGTGACGCCCACAGAAAATTTGCTGCGGTGGATACGCAAAGTATGTGCGCGCTCATGTACACCTCTGGAACGACGGGCAAACCTAAAGGTGCGATCCGTAATCATCAGGGCAGCTATCTGATTGCGCTGGCCACTGCTATTGAGATGGGTTTCAGCAAATACGACACTGGTTTGCTGGTTATGCCTATGTGTCACGCGAATTCTCTGTATTTCGCCACAACATTCATCCACTTGGGTGCCGCTTGTATTGTCGATGACCGTCGAAGCTACGACCCTGAAGCCTTGCTTGCTACGCTCTCACAAGAGAAAGTCACCTTCACGTCATTGGTACCAACGCACTACATCATGCTTCTATCACTGCCTGAAGAGACTAAGAAAAAATACGATGTCAGCTCAGTGGGTAGGTTACTGGTGTCCTCTGCACCCGCTCGCAGAGATACCAAACTCGCCATACTCGATTACTTCAAAAATGGCCGACTCTATGAATTGTATGGATCGACCGAGGCAGGCTGGGTAACACTGCTGCGACCTGATGAGCAATTAACAAAACTAGGCTCGGTAGGCCGTGAATGGTCAGGCAGCGGACACATACGACTACTGAATGAACATCGTGAAGAAGTGGCTGATGGTGAAGTCGGCGAGCTCTTTTCACGTACACCCTACGTCTTTGATGGCTACTGGAAAAATACTGATAAAACCGCTGAAGCCTTCGACGGCCAGTGGTGTTCGGTGGGTGATATGGCTCGCCGTGACGAGGATGGATACATCTGGTTAGTTGATCGCAAGAGCAACATGAT
Organism: Pseudomonadota bacterium; assembly: GCA_041173845.1. Classification (GTDB taxonomy): domain Bacteria; phylum Pseudomonadota; class Gammaproteobacteria; order Burkholderiales; family Burkholderiaceae_D; genus Pernthalerella. Next base: position 8,810 of record JBEDHZ010000063.1, on the reverse strand, counting down.
TATTAGTGGCGGCGAGAACGTCTACCCCTCCGAAGTGGAAGGTGCAATCGGTGCACATGCGGCAGTCAAAGATGTCGCTGTCATCGGTATGCCGCATGAGAAATGGGGCGAGAGTGTGTTTGCCGTTGTGGTGCTACACGAAGGCGAACATGCGACCGAAGCAGAGATACGCCAGTGGTGCCGTGATCGACTGGCTGGCTTCAAATGTCCCAGCCGTGTGCGTTTTATCGCCGATGAAGACATGCCCAGAACAGCCACTGGAAAGATTTTGCATCGCACTCTAAAAAATCATTTTTCGGAAGAGGCTACCCAGTTACAAACGGCCTGAGACTAACAATTATCTGAGAGCGATAGCTAAAAGAAGACAGGCTAAGAGATTTTCTTTTTATTAATTTTCTAGTGGGTCTATTCCCATTGGTTAATTGATGAAAATTAATCATTCAATTAATTGTCCTTTAGTCGCTCTTTCGCATTGGCTGGCTATTTACCAACGCGCAAAAGTACCGTTATACTTTGTTGAATTCTGAATTCCGAATGCTATTTAGCCAAGGAATTGCTTTAAACGAAGACAGCCGATCCTACGGATGCTTTGTTAAATTATTAAAACAACGAGACACATGAAAAACCAACCTTGCGCTAACTCTGGCCAGTGCGGATGCGAAAACCCTAAAGGCGGTGTCGATACACAACGCCGCCGCATGATGAACATCGTTGCAACCGGCCTGGTCGCACCCCTGCCCTTTGCATCCTCTGAGGCACTCGCCCAACCAGTCACCACCCTTTTGGTAGAGGCAGATGCTGAGGCAGATTTCAAACCCATTCGTCCTGCCGATTTGGCCGTCGCAAAACCTTTGCTGGTGTTTCCATTCGATCCCAAAACGGGCACGCCGAAAAACGAATCACGGCTGAGCAAGATCGTGCTTGTCCGTTTACCCGAAGATCAAATGACACCTGAGACGCGTGCGCGCTCCGCATCAGGAGTCGTAGCTTACTCAAGCATCTGCACTCACCAAGGTTGCGATGTAAAGACGTGGATGTCGAAAGAAAGCGTGCTTGCCTGCTACTGCCACGCGTCTAAATTTAATTTATTTGATGGAGCAAAGGTCGTCAGCGGCCCCGCTTCAAGCCCATTGCCAGCGATTCCCCTGACTTTAGCGGGAGAGTTTCTAGCTATAGCAGCACCCCCTGTGAAGCCAGGGGAGTAACGTCAGCTTCACATAAAACCCCTCATAAAGGAGACATCACAAATGAGTCACAAATTAAAAAAATTGACGCTAGCGCTCATCAGCGCAACTGCACTGATGGCTCATGCCGGCGACAAACTGGGAACGTATTCCCCAGTGACCGATGCAAGGCTGCAAAATCCTGAGCCAGGCAACTGGCTGATGTACCGTGGTAACTACAACGGCTGGGGCTACAGCCCACTAGAAAAAATTAACAGCAAAAACGTTAAAAAACTGACTCTGGCTTGGTCGTCAGCGACTGGCGTAACTGAGGGCCATCAGGCTCCTCCTATCGTCAACAATGGCTACATGTACGTCACGACACCAAATGCCCAAGTGATTGCACTGAATGCGGTTACTGGTCAGGAAATCTGGCGCTACAAAAAAGATATTCCAGCCGATCTTCTAATGCTGCACAACACGAACCGTGGTGTAGCTCTGTATGGCGACAAAGTCTATGTAGCGACAGTTGATTCGCACCTGATCGCGCTCGACGCGGTAACCGGTAAAGTTGTTTGGGACACGACCGTTGGCGATGTGAAAGCACTCTCCTACATCACCCTCGCACCTCTGGCTGCTAAAGGAAAAATCTTGGTAGGTTCTTCGGGTGGCGAAACCGGCGTTCGTGGTTTTGTCGCTGCGTTTGATGCTTCCTCAGGTAAAGAAGCCTGGCGCACATACACCACAGCTGCTCCCGGCGAGCCAGGTGGTGACACATGGCCAGGTAACTCGCACAAACAAGGTGGTGCGAGCGTTTGGATTACCGGCACCTACGATTCAGCAACTAACATCGCTTACTGGGGAACAGGCAACCCTGCTCCATGGCCAACTGAAGGTCGCGTTGGCGACAACCTTTACAGCACATCAGTCGTTGCGCTGGATGTCGATAGCGGCAAGATCAAAGGTTTCCATCAATACCATCACAATGATGCGTGGGATTGGGATGAGGTCAGCGCACCTATCCTGATGGACACTGAAATCAATGGCCGTAAAGTTCGCGGTGCGGTTCACGCTGGTCGTAATGGCTATCTCTGGATGTTAGATCGTCAAACCAACGGTAAGATCGACTTCGTCAATGGCGTGCCTTACGTTCATAACGATGTCTTCACTGGTATCGATAAAAAAACTGGTCGTCCTAGCTACGACTTGAGCAAGAAACCAGGCATGGGCAAAGCAGTTAATTTCTGCCCATCGCTGTGGGGTGGTAAAGACTGGCCACCAGAGGCGTGGAATCCTAAGACAAAACTGTTCTACATCCCTGCTAACAACCATCTCTGCTCGGAACTTCCGAAAGCTGACGAAATCACCTACAAAAAAGGTGATTTGTATATCGGCTATCCGATCGACGGCGTGTTGGGCAGCTTGCGCTACGAGAACGGCAAGAAGCCAAATAGCATCGGCGAACTACAAGCATGGGATCTAAACACCGGCAAAATGGCTTGGGTTCACAAGTTTGATCGCGCGATCTGGGCACCACTGTTGACCACAGGCGGTAACCTCCTGTTCACTGGCGGTACCAACGACCGTATTTTCCGTGCGTTTGATGCCTCCACTGGCAAGGTGCTCTGGCAGTACAACATGCCATCGGGCGTGACTGCGGTTCCTTCGTCGTATGAAGTTAACGGCGAGCAGTACATTGCTGTTCAGGCTGGCTGGGGTATTGATGCTCAGCGTATGCAATCGGGTGTCGATGCACTCGACGGTCACGTAACTTCAGTACCGCAGGGCGGCACCATTATGGTGTTCAAGCTGGAAAAATAAATCTAGCTGCACTTAGCAATGCCTCTAAAACCCGCCTAACCGGCGGGTTTTTTTATTGCATTTCTCAGGATAATGACAAGTGATATAACGGATTCATCAGCCGCAGTTTTTGGATCGACAAACAAACATGGGTATCACTAATGAATTTATTTATTCAAACCTTGAAAAAATCAGTCCTAATTTGCGTACTACTTTTTCCAAGCCAAATAACGTTTGCATTTGTATTGTCTAACGGCGATACCGTTGAATGTCATTTTTCGCGTGACGGCCTCTCCGGCAACGCGACTGAGATATGGAACAACTACAGTAATTCAGATGACCGCAATCCTGAACTGGGAAGAGCCGTCGCTGTCATGCGACTCAATACTGAAGGCTGGCCCACCATCATCATCGATGCCGAAGCTCACAAGCGAACATCCAAAGGAACACCCGCCATCTGGGATTTCGTTTACTTTCATGAGTGCGCGCACGCTCAGCAACCTAGCTTGACTGAAATTGAAGCCAATTGTGCATCCTATAAAGAGTTACAACGACGCGGCCTGATGAACTTTCACCGAATGAAAGAATTAGAAGCAGTTCATCTGAGCATGCTAATTTTGCCTGAGGAGTATGGCGGATCAGGGGCGAAGTTTTGGCACAAGACCTTGCAGTGTGCGGGAGAGACTCAACGATAAAGCACTTATCTAAACTCACTATGCCTATAAAAGTATAGTGATCTGCAAAACATGAAAAACTACTCAATAGCCCGATATATAAACTAGCTATAAAAGCTGGATTTATAAGCAGGACGCACGAAGCTATTGAAAATCACGCCTCCGCCAACCGATAGCCTATGCCTGTCTCTGTTAACAGGATTTGCGGATCCGCTGGGTTATGTTTGATTTTTGCGCGTATCTGCGCCATGTAAATACGCAGGTAGTGTGTATGCTCTACAAATTCTGAGCCCCAAACTTCTTTGAGCAACTGTCTATGTGTGCAAATGTATCCTGGGCTGATTGCCAGTTGTGTGAGAAGCTTTAGTTCGGTTTTACTTAACTTAACGACTTGGCCAGTGAGAGTCACTCTCTTTTTATCTAAGTCAAAAATCAAATCACCATTTTTATACACTCGCCCTGCTGATTGTGAATGGTGATTGCTATGTCGAATAGCAACTCGAATACGCGCCAGTAACTCAGCAACACTGAAAGGCTTAACCAGATAATCATCTGCACCTTCATCGAGCATCTGAATTTTTTTTCCTTCTTCATGGCGCGCGGAGATGATCAACACTGGAATTCGAAAACTCCGCCGTATATAGCTGAGTAAACTTTCGCCTGTGCCATCTGGCAAATTCAAATCGAGCAAAATGATATCGATATCAGGCTTTTGATTAGTTGCTTGTTGTGCTAGTGCTGAAGCAAGCACAGCCTTAGTTTGTTTGACATCGATCGCTTCTGTGACTTTATAACTTTCTCGCAATAAACCATCGCTAAGGATTTGCCTTAATGAAGGATCATCTTCAATCAACAATATATGGGTCATTGATGTCAATTTTTTTCTAACGGTGGAGAACTCATGTTTTCCTTGATCGGAAAAATACAGGTAAATACCGATCCCCCACCCTCACGTGCCGCCACTGAAATTGACCCATTGTGAATACCAGCAATCATCTGGCATAGCGTGAGGCCTATACCTGATCCCGTTTTTGAACTCTGAACCCCTCGCTGAAAGGCGTCGAAAATTTTATCGGCTAGTTCTGGCGGTACACCCGCACCTCTATCTGCTACGGAAAAAATGATTGAACCAGCTTTTAGATGTCCGGATACGTGGATGATTTCATTAACTGGACTATATTTGATGGCATTTTCAATGAGATTTTCTAGCAGCTGCACAACTAGCAAGGCATCACACCAGAGCAAAGGTAAACCAGCATCTACTGCAACGTCGATCTGACGCTTAGGCGAGCGCTGCCTACATAGTTTTACAGCGCTTCCCACTAGCTCTTCGGCGGACTCCCAATCCTTACGAAGATTTAATTGATTTGAGTCGAGCCTCACAATTTGCAAGACATTGTTTGTAATTTGATTTAATTGATTTGACTGGCTCAAGATGATCTCCACCATCTTTTGTTTGTCTGCATCGGTCAATTGATGAAATTGATCATGCAAGGATGAAGCTGATCCAATGATGGTCGCCAAGGGCGTACGAAAATCATGCGATATTGAGGCTAGCAAGGTAGTGCGAATTTGTTGGTCATTCGATCGAATAGCGGCTCGTCTTTGCAACACCATCAGCATAGCAATCAGTCCGTTGACCAGCACCATGGCGACTAATAAAAGCAGGTGCTGATTTAAATCCACATGAAAGCTTCCGCGCGGCGGAACAAAAGACCAGTTGAACGCTACGATAGCGATCGTTGACACAACGATGGACCAAAAAGGAGTCAGCCACAAACTAGCTGCAGCCGATCCTATCAACAACACCATAGAGAGATTAGCAAGATCAAGATAAGGATCAAGCCAACCTAAGGAAATCCAAGCAATCGCCCAAATAAGTATCGCAGGCCACCAATGCTTAGACCCCTCAGAAAAAATAGTTTTCATCATCGCGTTGCGATCAAACCATCACCCAGTCTAAACATTAGTGCCCGTATCAGCGTATCAGATCAAATTTGGATATGTGTCCCTAATTCCACAACTGAGTTTTCTGGAAGTCTAAAGTACGATGCAATACTGCCAGCGTTTCTATGTAAGGCAGAGAATAAATTTTCACGCCACCAAGACATTGCTCCATCATGAGTTGGAATAATCGTCTGACGACTTAAGAAAAATGTTGTATCGATATCCGAAAACTCTATTCCAAACTTTTCACAAAGGGTCAATGCCTTAGGAACGTCGGGTGTATTCATAAAGCCAAAATTTAACCGTATTCGCCAAAAAGTTGAACTTATTTTTTCAACTTCTACTCGCTCAGCCTCACTGACCCAAGGTATCTGGTGGAATACAACCGTCAATATGACATTGCGGCGATGTAGCACCTGATTGTGCTTTAGGTTATGAAGCAATGCCTGAGGGACCATTTCAGAATTGCCGACGGCATAAACAGCCGTACGTTCCGATCGACGGGTCTCTTCTGTATCCACGCCACGAATGAATGACTGTAGATTGATACCATCTTTTTGAATAACTTCTATAACTAAACTTCGTCCTTTTTCCCACGTCTGCATGATGGAGAAAAATAGTATTCCCAATAATAAGGGGAACCAACCGCCGTCAAGAATTTTTGCCGAACAACCCGCCACTAATAATGCATCGATAGCGAAGAAAAAACTCGTCGAGGCGAGCGCCACGAGAGGCGACATTTTCCATGCTGATCGCACTACAAAATAGGTCAATACAGTGGTAATCATCATCGTCAGTGTCACAGCAATACCATAAGCCCCTGCCAATGCTGAAGAACTACCAAAACCGAGTACGGCAGCAACCACGCTAACAAATAAAATCCAGTTCACCAGCGGAATATATATTTGTCCGATTTCTTTGGACGAGGTGTATTTAACATCCATACGAGGCAACAGGCCGAGTTGCATGGCTTGCTTAGTCATTGAATAAGCACCAGTGATGACTGCTTGTGAAGCAATGATCGTCGCCAGCGCGGAGAGCACCACAATGAATAGCAGTATCGACTCAGGGAACATTTTATAAAAAGGATTTTCAACGGCGCTTGGATCGCGTATTAACAAAGCACCCTGCCCCATGTAATTCAACGCTAGGGACGGAAGCACAAAGACATTCCATGCTAACTGAATTGGCACTTTGCCAAAATGCCCCATGTCGGCATACAAGGCCTCGGCACCGGTCAAGACCAATGCGATCGCACCGATGGTGACAAACAATTGCCAACCACGGCCCTGTAAAAAATGTAGGGCATACAGGGGATTAATCGCTGCAAGAATGCGCGGCTCATGTCCTATCTGAATTATTCCAATGACTGCAATGGTGATAAACCAAATAATTAACACCGGGCCGAATGCTTTACCTACGGTAGCCGTACCAAATCGTTGAATGGTAAATAGACCCACCATGATGGCCAGAGTGATGGGTACCACATAGGGTTTGAAATCTGGTGTAGCGACTTCCAGTCCTTCCAGCGCACCAAGGACTGATACGGCCGGTGTAATGACGCTATCACCATAAAATAAAGTCGCCCCAAATACGCCCAAAACCAAGAGTAATCGTTGTAGCTTGGGTTTATCTTGAACAGCAGTAGATACCAATGCGGTAAGTGCGAGTATGCCGCCTTCGCCGCGATTATCTGCTCGCAAAATTAACAGCACATACTTTAACGTCACCACCAACATCAACGCCCACAGCACGACGGAGACGGCACCAATCACGCTATCTGGGTTGGCTAGCACCCCGGTCGCTGGAGAAAACACTTCTTTCAAAGCGTATAGGGGGCTGGTACCGATATCTCCGTACACCACGCCCAACGCACCTAGCGTTAAGGCAGCTACGGTTGTTTTTTGATTATCAGTTGGAGAATAGTCTGGATTGGCGATACGTGTAGGCGAGGGCATTTTGGGTCGTTTTTTGATTCGGGATACCCATCCTAATTTCGACCATATAAAAAAAGCATAAAAGTTTATAAAACTACGAAAATTCTAGTTGTCCCCTGCCCAAAAGCCTTCATTTACTTTTTATTCTTTTACTCTTACGCGACACCTCAAAAAAATCATTGGGCTTGGTCTTGACCCATTTTACAAATAAATCAATCTCGGGATGGGCAAGTAAAGATTCGACGGTGCTGTACTGACGCGCCAATTCTGTTTCAGTGAAAAGGGCATGAATCTGGCGATGACAAATTCGATGTAAAAACTGAGTTTGCTTACCGCCTTTAGACTTGGGCACGAGATGATGCGCATCTTTCATCGAATCAGGTATGGCGCGCTCACATAAAGGACAAATCATTACATCAATCACTGAAAATTCAGTCCAACGCTCATCCAGCAATTTTCTACGAATGCGGCCGCCCATTGCTTATTAACGAACAGCGCTATCTCGTCGTAGAAAATAAACCGCAAGATCATCCTCAGTGAACCAGTACTCAATCATTAATGCCTGTTTTTTATCATCGCTAAGGTGGGCATTCAAGCCCTTAGACCAGACAAACACTGGACCGTATACCGCATTCCCTTCGCGTCTCTCGTCGGGCTTACCGTAAGATGTAATGAGTTCACTAACACGCACTGGATTATCAGGAAGCCAGCGAATTCTAATTAATGACAATCGCTCATCAATTGATTTAGAAAGTTTTTCTCGATATTGACGTATCAGTAATTTCGTTGAGCGACCTTGAGCTTGCGATGGAAGATTCGCGACTGATTTTTCTAAATCAGCCAACTTTTTTTTACGCATCTCATCATCATGCTCAAACAATAAAAAAACAGTACCGCCGCCCTCAGGATGAGGCATCTTGGCGAAATACTGATTGGGTTTCAGCCAAGCGGCTGGCTCAACGGTCAAGGCACTTGCTGAAAATCGCTGCTTGACTGAGCTAAGTGGCTCTAAAGGCTCCAGACCCAAAAAGCTCTCAGCTCGAACTATCGGGCAAATAAACAGCAGTAGCAAACATATCAACACCCTGCACATAGGGTTGATCATCATAATAAATTTCTTAGTCATTGCACTCATTTTATTTTTGGAAGCGTCGTTAAATTATGCGCAATTTTTAAATCTTATCGCTAGTGTAGAAGGTTTCTGAAATCCCGCCGTAAAATACAGCTATGTTTACACTCAACCCTGCCATTTTCTCTGCCTTGCTGGCTGCCGGACTATTCGGCGCCAG
>JBEDHZ010000062.1:0-10457 GCA_041173845.1 Pseudomonadota bacterium | reverse complement strand
CAGCTTCAAGTGCTTTTTGAGCATGGCGTATAGAGATGATGTCGTGCATGACGATGCCGCCGTAGCTATGAATCGCATCCAGCATTTCTTTTGGAGGCGCGCGCAGCGAAGAAATGATGATGGGTATCTGATGTTTCACGCAGACTTCGACATCATGTGCGAGACGATCGTTAGATTGATGCACGATTTGGTTGACGGCGATCGGGCCGATGATGGCATTGGGATGTGCTTTTTTGTGATCTTCCAATGATGGCATTGGGATGTGCTTTTTTGTGATCTTCCAATGCTTTTTTAATCTGACGTATCCACTGATCGAGCATCTCAGCGGGACGTGCATTCAATGCGGGAAATGAACCAACGATGCCACCTTTGCATTGCTCGATCACTAATTCTGGGCAACTAGCGATAAACAGAGGTGAGCCAATGACGGGGATGCGTAAATTTGACAGTGCAGCTGGGAGGGCCATGCGAGTCTCCGGATGTGGATTGTTGTTGGATTTTTAGAGATTATAAGTCAAGCCCATAGCGACTAGCATTACAGAACATGAGGGCTGTCGCCGCTTGCGATCAATTCCAGCCATTGCATAAATCCGTTCAGTCTCTCCCAAAGTTCTATGGTGGAGTCGGGTAGAGCCAGGCCACGGTTGAATTGAATAAATAGTAGTTTGGTATCAGCGTCCATGCCTTTTTCTACTGCTGCCCACACGCTTATTCTGCAACCTGTCGCCGGGCTATCCGGCGCTACTGCCACAAATCGATACGCTATCTTGTTGTGCTTCCATTCTTCACTCACTTGTTGAACGGCGAGTTCTAACGCTTTTGCTGGCACGGGAATAGGCAGATGCCAGGCGTGCCGCGATGGATATAAATTTTCACTTTCGGTCGATGTTAGCCATTGGATGGGCCATTCATTAATCACGGAGATGGCTGCATGTAATCGCGCGCCTGAATGCAGATAGCACATACCCGCAGGGACGCCTAGTTTTTGGTGATCGGGCGTGATGGAAAGCGATGGTGCAATCCACGCATGCCCTAGTGCGACACCTGACGCAGGAATGATGTATACCTGGCCAAAGCTTTCTCGCGACATGAGTAAAGTTTTTACATACGTGCGAAAAGGACTGAGCAGCGACGGGGTTGGTGCGAATGATTGAATGCTTGCTATGGCGTTCCATACGTGCTGCCTTTGTGCTGCTGATAAGTGACTCAATTCAGTTGTTGAGTTGATGAGTTTTTTTGTTAGAAAAATTTCCAACATATCGCGTAGTAAAACAGCAAACAGCGACTCGTTATTTTGGTGGCTCAGTTCGTGTATGGTGGCTAAATCAACCAGCAGTTTTTCACCTTTTTGAATGACTTTGCCAGGGCCTGGTTGATCATCAAAAATGCATACATTTTCTACGCTGGCATAACCCGTCACTGTGCGTTCGAGGTGTCTGGCGATTCTCAATAAGCTTTGTGGCGTCTTGTCGGAATCTAACCAGTCACTGGTGCAGATTGATAATTGATTGCGAATGTATTGAGCTTGCGTGATCGATACTTCCTGCGCTTCAGCCAAAGCTGATTTTTCACATTCATTGACGTTAGTCGGAGTGTCGAGCAGCGTAAAGAGTTCTGACGTGCTTAATAAGATATTTTTTTTCGTATGTGGCGGGCCATTGCAAAATCCATACTCCCAATACATTTCATCATCGATAGCAGATTCAGCAATTTGACATTCATAACCAAGTTGCTGTAAGTGATTAGCCAGAGCCTTCCGTTCTGGCTGGGCGAGCGCTGAGAGGTGCATGTGGAGTAATTTTAAATATTTCGTTTTGCTTTCAGTCGCACCATTCACAAACGGGCGTAGCGAATTCAAGAAAAAGTCGGTTTGCTCAACTAACAGTTCAGAGTTAGAACAAGAGCCTAGATCGGAGCAGGGCGTATTTTTAGAAACAGGAAAGGAGTTGATTAATTGCCGAAATGTTTTTCCAGTATGCCAACTAGCGTCATAGTAGTAACTAGCGCGCTGACGCCAAGGAGCGATGCAGGTATCGCGAGTACGCGAAGGTGATTTTATGATCGGCGTATTCGGTAGTCTGGTCTGGTTGAGTTTTTCCTTTGACTGTATTAGCGAGTTATTGCTTCTCGACAGCTTTGTACTGAGCGCATGCATAGTGATTCCTTAAGCCATCTAGGGTTTGCCGGGAATAACAGGCTCTGATGAGTACCTGCTGCGATGACTAAGTTTGCAACAGAGGAATGAATAGGCCTGAGGCGTATCAACGAGCCTGGACATAGGGTGCGATTATCGGCAAGTAAAAATTTTTAGAAAAAATTCACCCATATGCGAATCATTCCGTTGTTTTTGTCACCGACAAATACCACCCGATCAATTTCCTGGCCGATATATTTTTCGCCTTTACTTCATGAGGTTCGCAATGAGCTCTAACGTCATCCGATCAGCCCCGCCGGTAGCCCCTACTCTGCAGGGTCAGAATGGAATTGAGTTAAAGGAAGGCAATAAAGCAGCCGAACGGCCGCGCATGAAGGCGCATGAGGTTAAAACACGCACTGAGGTAAATGCTGGTCAATCATCAACCCAAGAAACCTTGAAGCAACATAGCGCACCAAGGGCTTTGGTCAAAGTTGATCAAAAGGCGGTGGATCAGGTGCTTCTAGAAGGGAATATTTCTCTTGACGAGATTAATGGCGATAAACATGCCGCCTATTACAAGCATGCCAGCATGATGATCAGCGGCCCCGTAAAAGATAAAACTTTCCTGCTGCGTTGTCTGGCTAAACTTTATGTATCTGCGCCAGATGATACGCATCCCAAAGCATCCCGCGGTGATTGGCTGGATGATCAAAACGAGTTATGGGGTGATGATTTGATGTTTCTGTTTGAGCACACTAAGCAGGTTGATGGACTCAACAGTACCGGTAAACAGTATTTTTTAAATGCCTTGCAAGAAAAAGCCAATCTGCGCTATCGCGACAAAGGCAGTGAAGGTGATTTGGCTCAATCACTATTTCAAGCCAAACATCGTATGCCGGTGGTGGAAGATCACTCGGCTTAATTTGGCGCATTCAAAAGTAAAGTGCAACGCATTCTTCCCCGCGCCATCAGCATTCCTTAGTCTTACTGATAGCTGCGGGCGTCTTCAATCACCTTGCCGTCATTCGGCAGACTGCCAGTAGCCACTAGTTTTACTTCTCCGCGTAATTTCGTCACATCGCGTATTGATGCAATGATGGCTTCGGCATCGTTGCTGGCTGAGTTGAGATCGGCAACTTCGCAATGCAAAGTCATTTGATCATTGCCCATCTCGCCAGTTACTACGAGTCGACCTTTCAGTATTTGCGGATGACGTTTAAGAATATCCGCCACTTGAGAAGGATGAACAAACATCGCGCGTATCTTCGTCGTTTGGTCGGCTCTGCCCATCCAGCCTTTTAAACGTTGATTGGTACGTCCGCAAGGTGAAGTGCCCGTCAAAATGGCAGACAAATCACCTGTCGCAAAACGTATTAATGGATAGTCGGGATTAAATGAGGTGATAACGACTTCACCAACTTCACCGTCGGGAACGGGCTCACCTGTACCCGGACGGACGATTTCCAGTATTAGCGTTTCATCTAAAACCATGCCGGGATTGACTTGGCCATTGCTGATAGTTTCGTAGGCGATGTTGCCGATATCTGCAGAGCCGTAGGTTTGTAGTACGTGCGGCACGCCATGCTCATTTAGCCATCCACGTAAAGAGGGTGGGAGTGCCTCAGCGCCGACTAAGGCGTATTGCACGCTACTGATGTCGTCACCCAGCTCTAGCGCTTTTTCAATAATTATTTTTAAAAATGAGGGCGTACCGACATAGGCCTTGGGCTTGAGCAAACTCATGGCTTGCACTTGCATTTCTGTTTGACCGATACCGGCGGGGATGACTGGACATCCAAGCTTTGCGGCACCACCTTCCACCATCAAACCAGCTGGCGTGAAATGATACGCAAAGCAGTTTTGAATCACATCGCCACTGCGCACACCCAATGCATGCAGCGGTCTGGCATAGCGCCACCAGTCAGAGCCGTGACCTTCTGGATCAAACAAGGGGCCGGGTGACATAAAAATACGTGAGAGCTTAGACGTAGCTGTCGTGGTTAGGCCACCAAAAGGCAGTGCCGCTTTTTGTAAGTCTTTGAGTTCTGATTTGCGCGTAACAGGCAATTGCGAGAGTGCTTTGCGTGAAGTGATTAGCTGAGCATCGACTCCTTTAAGGATGACCGCCCAGCCCGATGCTTGTTGAGCGCGCGATATCAACGTAGGTAAGGCAGAAAATAATTCTTTTTCTCGTACCGCAGGATCACGTGACTCAAGCGCATCATAAAAATCAGCCATAGCAGTACCTAAGAAAAAGAATGAAAAAATCGGTGGAAAAAAAGAAGTAAAAAATTTATGGGTGGCGCATCGTTAATAACGGAGTAGTAAGCGATTGCAGACACACTTATAAAGCATGCCTGTCAGGCCAGCCAGCGCTTTCTGCGGCGATAAAATTTCATATCGCGAAAACTAGTGCGGCCAGCGCTAGACATGCCCAGATAAAATTCTTTCACGTCTTCGTTAGCAGCAAGTTCGGATGCAGCACCCTCCATCACTACGCGACCGTTTTCTAAGATGTAGCCAAAGTCAGCGTACTTGAGTGCGATGGTGGTATTTTGTTCGGCGAGTAAAAACGACACTTGTTCGTTTTGGTTTAAGTCTTGCACGATGCCAAAAATTTCTTCCACAATCTGAGGCGCGAGCCCCATCGACGGCTCATCCAGCAAAATCATCGACGGTTTAGCCATTAAGGCGCGACCAATCGCACACATCTGCTGTTCTCCACCCGAGGTGTAGCCCGCCATCGAGCTACGACGTTGTTTTAAGCGTGGAAAATAATGATAGACACGTTCGAGTTCGTTTTTGAGTTCAGTGCGACCGATTTTGCGCGTATAAGCGCCAGTCAATAAATTTTCTTCTATGGTTAGGTGCCCAAAACAATGGCGTCCTTCCATCACTTGAGACAAGCCGCGCTTAACCAATTCATTCGGTGTGAGCTGGTCGATGCGTTCACTATTAAATTCAATACTGCCTTTAGTGACGTCGCCTCGCTCGCCACGTAAAAGTGTAGAGATCGATTTCAGTGTGGTGGATTTACCCGCACCATTTGCACCCATGAGCGCGACGATTTTTCCGCGCGGTACCGATAAGGACACGCCTTTGAGTACCAAGATAACGTGGTCATAAATGACTTCGATGTTATTCACGCTGAGGATAGAGGGTGCAGTCATGGGTAAATTATTTTTCTGTTGCATTAACCAATAAACGATGAGGTGGTGATGATCGTGGTTTAGAGACTATTCACGATCATCACAATCACTTAGTCGTTAGGACAGATAAAGCGTAGCCTTATTTCATGCAGGCTGGTGTAATGCCTTTTTCTTTGGCATAGCTGGCAGACGATTCTTCTAACAGCTTGCGAACTAAAGCTTTATCACCGGTGATCCAGTTTTTGGATAGAGCTACCCATTGCTTGCCATCCCACTGTACGACTTTCACAGCGCCTGAGCCTTCGTGATCATCGCAGGATGTTTTGATCGTTGGGAACATATCCGAAACACCCAACGCTTTTTGACGAGCTGCATCGATATTTAAGTTTTCCAAACCCCAGCGCATTTGTTCGCCAGTGACGGTTTTGCCTTTGCCATATTTATTTTGTGCTGTACGTAGAGCTTCCACCATCATCACAGCAGCGGTGATGCCACGCATGTACATCACATTACCTACGCGATCGAGTTCTTTAAGGTTACCTTTGCCGGCTGAGTAAACCTTGGTACGAATTTCATCGATGAGTGGGAAGTTACCAGGTGTGTTGAAGCTCATCGCCGAGTAACCTTTAGCAGCTTCGCCTGCTGGTTCAGTATCTTCTTCAGAGCCAGCCCACCATACGCCTAAAATTTTCTCGCGCGGGAAACCATTACGCTGTGCAGTTTTAAGACCTACTGCGCTCATCACGCCGAATGTCCACATGATCACGTAGTCAGGATTAGCCTGACGAATTTGCAGCCATTGGGATTGTTGTTCATTGCCTGGAGGAGCGACTGGAATCTTAATTAGTTCAAATCCATACTTCGCTGCTTCAGCTTCCAACACGGGTAAAGGTTCTTTGCCATAAGCAGAGTCGTGGTAGAGATGAACAATTTTTTTGCCCTTGAGCTTGTCCATACCACCCGATTTCTCTCCTAAATACACCACCATGGCAGCGGCTTGATTCCAATAGGTCGTCAGAAGAGGAAAGACATACGGGAATACTTTACCGTTCGCTGCATCGGAACGTCCGTAGCCGAGGGTGGTCAGCGGTATTTTGTCAGTCGCGACACGATCTAAAATGCCATAGGCAATGCTGGTAGACACTGGCTCAACAATCGTCGCGCCACCATTTTTACTTTTCAAGCGTTCGTAGCATTCGACGCCACGCGATGGGTTGTACTCGGTTTCGCATTCTTCCCAAGTGAGCTTTACGCCATTCACGCCGCCATTCATATTGACTAGGTTCATATAGTCAATCATGCCGCCGAAAAATGAGGTGCCGTTGGAGCCATAAGGACCAACGCGGTACGACAGCAGCGGAATAAATTGATCAGCTGCCCAGACGAAACTAGACGATGCCATTAGAGCAGCGCCTAGCATGAGTGATTTGATTACTTTCATAAACTCCTCCTTGCTTGAAAACAGGTTCAATGCGGGAACGGCCATAGCCGCAATTTTTCTTTGGCGATTTGCCACAGCCTTGCCAGGCCATGCGGCTCGACAATCAAAAAGAAAATGATCAACGCACCGAACACCATCAATTCCAGGTTCGATGCAACAGCGGTTGAGATATTGGTGGTGTGCGCTAAGGTATTTAAGATCACAGGTAGTAGCACGATGAATGCCGCACCTAAAAATGAACCCATCACAGAGCCCAAGCCACCAATAATCACCATAAATAAAATACGGAACGACAGATCCAGACTGTAGGCTTCAGGCTCAACAGTGCCCAGATACGCATACGCATATAGCGCTCCGGCGACACCACAATAAAATGAGCTCACGGCAAACGCGAGTAATTTAGTTTTCATCAGCGGTATGCCAATCACTTCAGCAGCTACATCCATGTCGCGTACCGCCATCCAGCAGCGGCCAACATTAGATCGCACCATATTTTTTGCTAGAAGTCCTAATGCGCTGACGATCACCAGCACGAGTAGATATTTGGCGACTGGCGTATCAAAATCAAAACCTAGGATTTGCATTTTTTGTGCCGTGATCACACCCGATGAGCTGTAATTCGTAAACCAGCGAACTTTGGTGAGTGCCCACACAACGAAAAACTGGGTGGCCAGTGTTGAAGCTGCCAGATAGAAGCCGCGTACTCGTAAAGACGGTAATCCAAATAACAAGCCCACAGCCGCCGCACACAAGCCGCCTAAGGCAAAGGAAGCTAGCAGCGGTATGCCCGGTATACGCAGCATGAAGTTGTAGGCGCCGAAAGCACCCACTGCCATAAATGCAGCTGAGCCAAGCGAGAGCTGACCGGCGTAGCCCGTTAAAATATTTAAGCCTAGCGCTGCCAGAGAAAAAATTAGAAATGGAATCAGAATCGCCGAGAAAAAATACGGCGATGCGACGAGTGGAATGCCTATAAATGCAATGACCACTAATAACGCTATCCCGATGCGGTCTTGTCGTATCGGGAAAATTTGGCTATCAGTTTCGTAGCTCGATTTAAATTGTCCGGCTTCACGGTAAAGCATGAGCTTAAATCCTTCGTATAATTTTTTCGCCAAACAATCCTTCGGGCCGTACTAGCAAAAATAACAGTGCTAGCACATAGGGGAACCAACCTTCGATTCCGCCGCCTACGAAAGGACCGACATACACCTCAGCGAGTTTTTCTGAGGTGCCGATAATTAGGCCACCAATAATTGCGCCGGGTACTGAGGTAAAGCCACCTAATATAAGTACGGGGAGAGCTTTGAGGGCGACGAAAGTTAAGGCGAACTGTACGCCATTGCGTGAACCCCACAGCAATCCTGCAACCAGTGCCACAAATCCCGCAACGCTCCAAACGATGCCCCAGATTTGTTGGAGTGGAATGCCGACTGCCAATGCCGCTTGATGATCATCAGCGACGGCGCGTAGTGCGCGACCGACTTTAGTACGAGAGAAAAATAAAGCGAGTCCTGTGACTAACAACGCACAAATGCCTGCAGCGATCACATCAAATTTTGAAACGATGATGTTAAAGCTTTGCATTAGGCTTTCCATAGGTACGTCTTCAATACCCAGATCAAGACGCTTGACGTCAGAACCCCACATCAACTGCGCCATGCCTTCGATAAAAAACGATAGGCCTATCGTCGCCATGAACAAGGAAATTTCAGGTTGATTAACCAAGGGTCTAAGTACGATGCGTTCCACTGCCAGTCCCAACAGACTCATGATGACAATCGTCGCTGCAATCGCTACCCACAATGGCCAGCCAAATTCGGTGAGTGATACGCAAGTCAGTGCCGCAAAAAACACCATGGCACCTTGCGCAAAATTGAATACACCAGAGGCTTTGTAGATCAGCACAAAGCCTAATGCCACCAGCGCATACATCACACCGGAGAGCAAGCCGCCAATCAGCACTTCGAAGAAAAAATTCAGATTCATGGGTCTACGTTCAATCCAGTGACGTTGATATGTTTGCGAAACGCTTAGTGCGCAACGCCCAGATAAGCATTGATAACATCTTGATTGCTACGTATTTCATCGGGTGTGCCATCACCAATTTTTTTACCGTAATCCAGCACGACGACACGATCAGAGATATCCATCACTACACCCATGTCATGCTCAATTAAAACAATAGTAGTGCCGAATTGTTCATTCACATCCAGAATGAAACGACACATGTCTTGTTTTTCTTCGACATTCATACCGGCCATAGGCTCGTCGAGTAACAGAATTTGTGGCTCGGCCGCTAAGGCACGACCTAACTCAACGCGCTTTTGTAATCCATATGGAAGACGTCCTACGGGTGTTTTTCGAATGTGCTGGATTTCTAAAAAATCAATCACTTCTTCCACTTTGATGCGGTGGGTATTTTCTTCGCGGCGTGCAGGTCCAATGTACAGGGCTTGCATCAAAAAATTGGATTGCATTTTCAAATTACGCCCGGTCATGATGTTGTCTAAGACGGTCATGCCCTTAAACAAGGCGATGTTTTGAAAAGTACGTGCGATGCCACTCTCTGCTGCTGCGTGCGTATCCATATCGCGTAGGTGTTTGCCACGATAGATGATCTCGCCCTGTTGTGGACGATAGACGCCATTGATCACATTCAGCATCGAGCTTTTGCCCGCGCCATTCGGTCCGATGATGGCGCGTATTTCATGTTCGCGAACATTAAAGGAAATATCGGTCAGCGCCTTAACACCACCAAACGATAAAGAAATGGCGCGTAAATCGAGGATGACGTCGCCAGAGCGACGTGAAGAGGACGTGTTATTCATCAGGCAGCCTTACGTGTGGCACCAAACGTTTTGGTGTTGCGAATTTCCAGATCGGCACTGATGATGCCTTGGCGGCCATCTTCGAATTTCACTTGAGTTTCGATGAACTGCCGCTCGCGACCGTCGTAGAGTGCCTCAATCAAAACAGCATATTTTTCACTAATGAAGCGGCGGCGCACTTTACGTGTACGAGTTAGCTCATCATCATCGGGATCGAGTTCTTTGTGCAAGATAAGAAAGCGATGAACTTGCGAACCCGAGAGTAATTCATCATGAGCTAAATCCGCATTCACTTTTTCAACGCACTCAGCAATCAATTCATACACCGCAGCCTGACTGGCGAGGTCGCTGTAGCCGCTATAAGCTAAGTTACGTCGCTCGGCCCAGTTACCGACAGCTTCCATATCAATATTAATGAAGGCATTGCAGCTAGAACGACCATCACCAAAGGCAACCGCTTCTTTGATGAAAGGAAAAAATTTCAGTTTATTTTCTATGTATTTAGGTGCGAACAGCGTGCCATCCGCCATCTTGCCGACATCTTTAGCGCGATCGATAATTTTCAGATGACCATCATTATCAAAAAAGCCGGCATCACCTGTATGAAAATATCCCTCAGCATCAATCGCTTCGGCCGTGTCTTCGGGCTTTTTGTAGTAGCCCACCATTAGACCTGGTGAGCGCACCAGTACTTCACCACCATCGGCAATTTTTACTTCTACACCTGCCATGGGGCGACCTACGGTGTCGAGTTTTACATCGCCTGAGCGCTGCATGCAAACCGTGACGCAGGTTTCAGTCATGCCATACAGTTGCTTGAGATTGATACCGATCGAACGATAGAAATCAAACAAATCAGGTCCAATCGCTTCACCGCCGGTGTAGGCGACTTTAATGCG
>JBEDHZ010000061.1:0-10295 GCA_041173845.1 Pseudomonadota bacterium | reverse complement strand
ATACGCGGTGGCGATATTGTGGGTGATCACACCGTTCTGTTTGCAGGTATTGGCGAGCGCATAGAAATTACCCACAAATCATCGAGCCGAGTGACCTACGCTCATGGCAGCCTGCGAGCTGCACGTTTCTTGCAGAATCAGTCGAGCGGACTATTCGATATGCAGGATGTGCTTGGGCTGCGCTAAGCGTACCCAAGCTCTTTAAACTAGTTTGCAGCGTCAGCGATGATTTCCCGGCATTCCAGTATTTCCATTGCAACCGCAATGGGATTGCACGTGCTACTCGTGATGCTGGTCATCTCAGGCATGCTCGAACACGTTCACAAAGATATAGAACCGCCGCCGGTCATCATCGAATTAATTCAGCCTAAAAAATTAGAGCCTCCGCCGCCGCCACCTAAGCCCGAGCCTAAAAAACCCGAGCCACCGAAACCACCTAAGCCCGAACCGGTTAAACCGGAGCCGCCCAAGGTTGTAGAACAGCGACCTGAGCCGCCTAAACCAGAACCCGCTAAACCAGCTCCGCCCGCACCCGAGGCACCGCCTAAGCCCGCGCCAACACCTGCGCCCGCGCCAGAACCCGTGGCCAAACCTGCACCGCCGCCAGCCCCAGCACCAACTCCGGCTAAAAGTTCATCGGGTTCAAGCGCTCAATACGTTGGATCATGCGAAGCACCCTATCCGACGATGTCAAAACGCATGAATGAAAAGGGCACCGTAGTAGTAAAAGTGCTGGTAAAGAGCGACGGCACAGCAGGAGATGTCGAATTAAAATCCTCCAGCGGATATCCACGCTTGGATCAAGCATGGCTAGAGGCCATAAAAACTTGTCGGTTTACTCCATCGACGGGCAGCGATGGTAAACCGATCGATGAATGGTTCTCTGCTCCACATACTTTCAGGCTAAATTAACCAACACTTACTGGTAAATTCTCCATCATGAACGATAACCTCCACCAAACTCTCGGCTTAGCCCACTACTGGGCACAAGGCGATGCCATTACCCACACCGTGGCGTATGTGTTGCTGCTGATGTCTGTCATCAGCTGGTACTACATCGTCTCCAAGACGTGGACTTCATGGCGCATTCGCATGAGCGCAGGCGTACTCGAGAGTTTTTGGGATGCGCCCACCATGGATGATGCGATTAATTTGCTCAAGCATGCTGATACCGAACACGTATACGCGCCCCTGGCCACGCATGCCGTCGAGGCAGTGAATATCAAATCTAAAAGCCAATCATTAAATGCGAGCGTTGATCCCGGTGAGTTAGTCACGCGCACGCTGCGACAACAAATCAATCGCGTGTCATCACGACTTGAGAGCGGATTAACACTACTCGCTTCAGTTGGTTCAACTGCGCCATTCATTGGTTTGTTCGGCACCGTGTGGGGCATCTACCATGCTCTTGCAGCTGTTTCAGCGGCTGGCACCATACAAATCGATAAAGTAGCTGGCCCCGTGGGCGAGGCACTGATCATGACCGCGATTGGTCTGGTGGTCGCTATTCCCGCAGTACTGGGCTATAACGCTTTCACACGAGTTAACCGCGTCACCTTGTCTGAGCTGGATGCATTTGCCCATGACTTGCACGCACATTTGACCACCGGTACTCGCGTTCGCACCACGCGCTAATCACCTTTTACTGCGGAGACATCAGCATGGCATTTGGTGGATTCAACGATAACAATCAAGCAGGCCCCATGGCCGACATTAACGTCACGCCTATGGTCGATGTGATGTTGGTGCTGCTGGTGATTTTTATTATCACGGCGCCCTTGTTCACACACGCGATCAAACTGGAACTGCCGAACGCACAATCACAAGCCGCCCCCGAAAAACCCGAAACGATCACCTTAGCGATCAATGGTGAAGGCAAACTCTTTTGGAACAATGCAGCGATCACGCGCGAAGAACTGGCCACGCGCATCGCTACCGCCGCTGAAAAAAAGCCTCAGCCTGAATTACAACTTCGTGCAGATAAATCGACGCGCTATGAAGTTATCGCCCAAGTCATGGCCGCTGCTCAAACCGGCGGTATGACTAAGATCGGCTTTGTGACTGATCCAAAAGAGATGGGTAAATAAATTTTCATCGGCCAGGTTCGCCTGGCCAGCAGGCTTCAAAACTGCTCCTACTACCTCACCCACACATGCCCTTCTGACAAAAGGCGCGACCGCGCGCCTTTGGCAACTCTTTCGAGTCAGCGCCATGTCCCTTGAGAGGGGTACCAGCCGGTATAATGCACGGCTAATCTCACACTCTCCCATCACTCGTCATGCAAGAGAAATACAGCCCGGCCGATGTCGAACGTTCGGCCCAGGAACACTGGAACAAAATCGATGCCTATAAGGTGGTCGAACACGCACGCGACGCGCAAGGTCGCGAAAAAAAGAAATTCTATGCCTGTTCCATGTTGCCCTACCCCTCCGGCAAACTACACATGGGCCATGTGCGTAACTACACCATCAATGATGTGATGGCACGTCAGCTGCGCATGAGCGGCTACAACGTATTAATGCCTATGGGTTGGGATGCGTTTGGTATGCCCGCTGAAAATGCAGCCATGGCGAATGGCGTACCACCCGCTCAATGGACCTACGCGAACATCGATTACATGAAGGTGCAGATGCGGGCCATGGGCCTAGCGATTGACTGGTCACGTGAAATGACCGCCTGCAGCCCTGACTATTACAAGTGGAATCAGTGGATGTTTTTGAAGATGCTAGAAAAAGGCATCGTCTATAAAAAAACAGGTACGGTGAATTGGGATCCTATCGATCAAACCGTGCTCGCGAATGAACAAGTGATTGATGGACGCGGCTGGCGTTCAGGCGCAGTGATTGAAAAGCGCGAAATTCCTATGTACTACGCGCGCATCACCGACTATGCCGAAGAGCTGTTAGATCACGTAGAAAATAAATTACCCGGTTGGCCAGAGCGCGTGCGCATCATGCAAGCCAACTGGATTGGTAAATCAACCGGCGTTCGTTTTGCATTTCCTCATCAAATAAAAAACGCTGCCGGCGAAGTAATCAGCGATGGAAAAATGTGGGTCTTTACCACCCGCCCCGATACCATCATGGGCGTAACTTTCTGCGCCGTTGCGCCAGAACACGCACTAGCAACACATGCTGCTCAATCGAATCCTGCGTTAGCGGCCTTCATTAACGAATGCAAGCAAGGCAGCGTGATTGAAGCCGACATGGCTACGATGGAAAAAAAGGGCATGCCTACCGGCTTGACTGTCACGCATCCACTAACGGGCAAAGCGATTGATGTATGGGTAGGTAACTACGTGCTCATTACCTATGGCGATGGCGCCGTGATGGGTGTACCTGCGCATGATGAACGTGATTTTGCGTTCGCTAAAAAATATCAGTTACCGATTCAAGCTGTGATTGGCATCGAAGGAAAAACGTATAGCGACGATGCCTGGCAAGAGTGGTATGCCGACAAAGAACAAGGTCGCTGCGTTAATTCCGGCAAGTACGATGGCTTGAATTATCCCGACGCTGTGAATGCTGTCGCTGCTGATCTGTCAGCAAAAAGTTTAGGCGAGAAAAAAATCACCTACCGCTTGCGCGATTGGGGTATCTCGCGCCAGCGTTATTGGGGCACGCCGATTCCTATCATTCACTGCCCTTCGTGTGGTGATGTACCGGTGCCTGAAAAAGATTTGCCGGTGGTATTGCCCGAAGATTGTGTACCTGACGGTAGCGGCAATCCTCTCAACAAACATGAGAAATTTCTAAACGTCGATTGTCCTAGCTGCGGTAAAGCTGCGCGCCGTGAAACAGACACGATGGATACCTTTGTGGATTCATCCTGGTACTACATGCGCTACTGCTCACCAGGTAGCAGCAATGCTATGGTGGACGAGCGCAATGATTACTGGATGCCGATGGATCAATACATCGGCGGTATTGAACATGCGGTTCTGCATTTACTCTATGCGCGTTTCTGGACCAAAGTCATGCGTGATTTTGGTTTAATTAAATTTGATGAACCGTTTACCAACTTGCTCACACAAGGCATGGTTCTGAACGAAACCTATTATCGCGAAGAAGCCTCGGGTAAAAAAATCTGGATCAACCCAGAAGACGTAACGCTAAAAATGGATGACAAAGGCCGTCCGGTATCGGCCATCTTAACCACCGATGGTCAGCCTGTGCATATCGGCGGCACGGAAAAAATGTCGAAGTCGAAAAACAATGGCATTGATCCGCAAGCCATCATCGACCAATACGGCGCCGATACAGCACGACTGTTCACTATGTTTGCCTCTCCACCTGAGCAAACACTGGAATGGTCAGGCGCAGGGGTTGAAGGAGCGCAGCGCTTCTTGCGTCGCGTGTGGAATTTCGCTCACGCACAAGCACAACTCATCGATAACAACGCGACATTGCCTAGCGATTTATCTGCTGATCTGAAAACTTTACGTCGCGAAGTACACAAAGTTTTGCAGCAAGCCGATCACGACTATCAACGTCTGCAATACAACACCGTTGTTTCAGCTTGTATGAAAATGCTGAATCTGCTGGAAGGTACTAGCTACGTTGACGATGCGGGTAGCCGCGCTGTGCTGACAGAGTGTTTGGGAATCTTCTTGCGCGTGTTGTATCCGGTAGCACCTCACATCACCCATGCGTTGTGGGATGCTTTGGGCTACGCTAAGCCACACGGCGATATTCTCGATGCACCGTGGCCCAAGGTCGACAGCTCGGCGCTAGAGCAAGCTGAGATCGAACTGATGATACAAGTCAACGGCAAACTGCGCGGCAGCATCATCGTCGCAAAAACTGCCGACAAAGCGAGTATCGAGGCTGCAGCACTCGCTAACGAACACGTACAAAAACATCTGACAGGCACACCCAAGAAAATCATTGTGGTGCCTGGCAAACTCGTCAACATCGTCGCTTAACACTGTACTGAAGGAGACTTGCGTGCAAACCAACCGCCGCCTGTGGATTTCGTTAATGATGACACTGCCACTGGCCGCTTGCGGTTTTCAGTTGCGCGGCTCACGCTCAGGTGCGAATCTGCCCTTTAGCTCAGTTCATCTCGAAATCGCGAAAAACTCACCAATAGAACGCGAACTTCGAAATGCCATTCTTTCCCAAGGCAACACAGCGATTGCGACTGATCGCAAATCAGCGGATATCACATTGCGTGTTCTGTCAGAACGTCAGGAAAAGAAAGTACTCACGCTGAATGCGCAAGGCCAAGTGCGTGAATTTAGTTTGCTGTATCGATTACGTTTCGACGTTATCGGCAAAGAGAATGCGCAACTAGTCGATAATACCGAGCTGGCATTACAAACGTTCATGAGTTATTCCGAATCGCAGGCAGTCGCGAAAGAAACCGAAGAACGATTAATTTATAACGATCTTCGTGCCGATGCCGTCAGTCAAATCATGCGCCGATTAGCGCAGATCAAACCAGAGCAATAGGCTAGTTAGTGCAAGTGCGCGCTGAAGCGCTTGATGCGCATCTCGAAAAATCACTAGCCTCGCTGTATGTGATTGCTAGTGACGAACATCTGCTAGCTATGGAAGCGGCCGATCGAATTCGTAAAAAAGCACGCAGCACAGGATTTTCAGAACGTGAAGTACTCATCGTTGATCGCTACTTCAAATGGGGTGAGCTCACGTCCACCCAACAATCGATGTCACTGTTTGGCGATAAAAAACTGATTGAGCTTCGTATTCCCACCGGCAAACCCGGAAAAGAAGGTGGACAAGCCTTACAAGATTACGCAGCAAATTGCGCAGCCGCTGCAACGGCGGATGACACGCTAACCTTAATTACTTTACCCAAATTAGATTGGGCTGCACAAAAAAGTGCTTGGGTAACTGCCTTACAACGCGCCGCTGTATATATCGATATACCTGTCGTTGAGCGGCCTCAGCTAGCTAACTGGATAGGTCAACGCTTAGCCGCACAAGGACAAAGCGCCGACAAGCTGTCACTCGACTTCATGGTGGAACGTGTCGAAGGTAATTTACTCGCAGCCCATCAAGAAATCCGCAAACTCGGGCTGTTGTATCCTGAGGGCAGACTGAGTGCTGAACAAGTGCAAGACGCCGTGTTGAATGTGGCGCGCTATGACGTGTTTAAGCTTTCCGAAGCGATGCTGTCTGGCGATGTCGCGCGACTGGTGCGCATGCTCGAAGGCCTTAAAGGTGAAGGCGAAGCCTTACCACTCGTGCTGTGGGCAGTGACCGAAGAAACACGTATTTTGCTGAAATTGAAGCTGGGCGTGAATGATGGACGACCGCTAGCCGTATTGATGAAGGAATATCGCATCTGGGGCCCGCGCGAGCGTTTGATACCGAATGCAATAGCGCGCGTCACGCTGAAGACTTTACAAACAGCGATGCATGAAGCGGCTCAGATTGATAAATTGATTAAAGGTTTACGTGCGCGAGCATTCGCCGGTGATCCTTGGGATGCTTTATTGCAGTTGGCAATGCAAATTGCACGATAAAAAATTCGACACAGGAATTTAGTCATGGATATTCAACACTACATGAACACCTTAGGTCAGTCGGCACGTAAAGCAGCTCGTGCCATGGCCAAGGCCGACACCGCCTCTAAAAATCGTGCGCTCGAATTAATTGCGCAAGCGATACGACGCGATGCCGCACTACTCACCGCCGCCAATCAAAAAGATCTAGAACAAGCACGTAACAATGGTCTGGCTGCCGCCATGATTGATCGACTGACGCTGTCGGAGAAAGCGATTGCGACCATGGCCGAGGGCTTGGAACAAATCGCTTCGTTGCCAGACCCGATCGGTGAAATCAGCAATATGAAGTATCGCCCTACCGGTATACAAGTCGGGCAAATGCGTGTGCCACTCGGTGTGATTGGTATTATTTATGAAGCACGTCCGAATGTCACCGTCGATGCAGCAGGGCTGTGCATTAAGAGCGGTAACGCCACCATACTGCGTGGCGGCTCTGAAGCGATTCACTGTAATCAAGCGTTGGCAAAACTCGTAAAGGAAGGTTTAGCTGGCGCAGGTTTACCTGCCGAAGCTGTGCAAATCGTCGAGACCACCGATCGTGCTGCCGTGGGCGCTTTGATCACCATGCCAGAGTATGTCGATGTCATCGTGCCACGCGGTGGTAAAAGTTTGATTGAGCGCCTGATGAAAGAATCCAAGGTGCCGATGATTAAACATCTGGATGGTATCTGCCACGTGTATATCGATGACAAAGCCGATATCGCCAAAGCACTGCCAGTTACCTACAACGCGAAATGCCACCGCTATGGCACCTGCAACACAATGGAAACTTTACTCGTTGCGCGTTCGCTCGCGGCCAAGGTCTTACCTGAATTAGCCAAGCTATTTGCAGAGAAGCAGGTTGAACTACGCTGCGATCCCGAAAGTTTAAAAATTCTATCGGGCTATGCTCATCTGACAGCAGCGACTGAAGAAGATTGGCGCACCGAATACTTAGATGCCATTCTGGCCGTCAAAGTGGTTGCTAATGTCGATGAAGCGATTGATCACATCAATACGTATTCATCACAACATACCGATTCCATAATCACTGAAGATTACACGCATGCCATGCGCTTTTTGCGTGAAGTCGATTCCGCTTCTGTCATGGTGAATGCCTCAACCCGCTTTGCTGATGGGTTTGAATATGGGCTTGGTGCCGAGATTGGTATATCAAACGACAAATTACACGCGCGCGGTCCAGTAGGATTAGACGGCCTGACCTCACTCAAATATGTCGTGCTAGGTCATGGAGAAGTGAGGGTATAAATATGCTGTGGATTAAAGCTCTACATATCGTATTTGTCGCGTCGTGGTTTGCGGGTTTGTTTTATCTGCCTAGAATTTTCGTGAATCTGGCGATGGAAACTAATCCTGTAGTCAACGAACGTCTGCTACTCATGGCACGCAAGCTGTATCGCTTCATGACCATACTGATGATTCCTGCGTTGGTACTTGGTTTGTGGTTGTGGCTCCTGTACGGTATAGGCCAGCAAAGTATATGGCTCTATCTAAAATTAGTTTTAGTCGTACTGCTGATTGGTTATCACCACGTCTGCAAAAGCTTGCTGAAAAAATTCGAGAATGGCGAAAATACTCATTCACATATCTGGTATCGCTGGTTCAATGAAGCCCCTGTACTCGGCATGCTCGCCGTAGTCATTCTCGTCGTAGTAAAGCCATTCCAATAAAACCATTTCAATAATTTAATTAGACCTTCATTTGCGAGACTACTATGACAAAAAAAATTGACTACTACATGGCTCCCCATTCACCTTGGTCCTATCTGGGTCATGCGCGACTCGTCGCCATGGCAAAAAAATATAACGCTACGATACATTTAAAGCCGGCTGATTTAGCCAAAGTATTTAGCGTTTCTGGTGGCGTACCCGTTTCTCAGCGTCCGCCGCAACGTCAGGCCTATCGTCTGGCTGAACTACAGCGTTGGAGTAAATTTCTCAACATACCCATGACGCTGCATCCTAAATTTTTTCCTGTCTCGGGCGAACCCGGTGCCAAACTCATCATCGCTGCGCTGCAAGCGCATGGCACAGACAAGGCTCTGGAGCTTGCGCATGCTTTAGGTCATGCGGTTTGGGAAGATGAAAAAAATATTACTGATGAGCCCACCTTGATTGGCATCGCCGACCATCTCGGTTTGCACGGTGCTGAGCTACTCAAACAATCGACTGGCGCCGCCGTTGCCGCCGAGTTCGACAAAAATACCGAAGAAGCGATCGCTGCCAATGTATTTGGCGCCCCTTGGTACAGTGTTGATGGCGAAGGTTTCTGGGGACAAGACCGATTAGAATTTGTTGAACGCGCTTTGATGGGTAAATAATGCAAATGTGCATCCCGACCACCAACGGGATGCACGCCTTATAGAACACATTCATTCAACACATTCATCACCCACGATCAACACGTATGGACTGTTGATCATTCACGGATAAAAGGCATCCATGGCTACGGTACTTTCCTATTTTTGTCCCTGCCCTCGCGGTTTAGAAGCTGCACTCGCCGAAGAAATCGGCGAGATCGCCAAACAAAGTGGCACGCTCAAAGTGCACAACCAAGTCCCCGGTGGCGTGCACTGCTCGGGGCAGTGGTCGGATGCCATGCGATTAAATCTGCATTCGCGTATCGCTTCACGCGTGTTGATGCGTATCGCTCACCGCAGCTATGCGAATGAAAATCATATCTACGACCTTGCCCTAGAATCAAAGTGGGAAGACTGGTTCCATGTGGGCCACACGATGCGTGTCGATGTCACCGCCATCAAATCGCCCGTCAAAAGCCTGGAATTCATTACCCTAAAAATCAAAGATGCGATTTGCGATCGCTTTCGTGATCGTGAAGGTGAGCGTCCATCCATCGACACTCGCACACCTGACATGCGCATTTCTGGTTTTTTAGATGCACGCACTGTTACGCTATATCTCGATACTTCAGGTGAGCCTTTATTTAAACGTGGCTGGCGCGAAGAAACCGGCGATGCTCCCTTACGTGAAAATCTATCCGCAGGCTTATTGCGTGTCGCGGGTTGGAAGCCCGGCGTACCGCTGCTCGATCCTATGTGCGGCTCGGGTACTTTGTTAGTCGAAGCAGCGCAAATGGTGGCGGGCATACCTCCGGGTATCAATCGATCGTTTGCCTTTGAAAAATTTATCAACTTTGATGAAGCCGAATGGCACGCGATTAAAGCTGAAGTTGCATCGCCCAACGTTGTAAGCGACGCACTAATTTTTGGTAGTGATATTTCTGGCGACGCGATCGTCATGACTCGCAATAATCTGACAAGAGCGGGGATAGCTTTTGATGTACCTCTCAAACAAATCGAAGCACAAGAAATTAAAGCGCCTACCGAGCAAGCCGGGATTTTGATTGCCAATCCACCATATGGCGAACGTATTGGTGTGCGAGGTGATCGCGCCCAAGAACCGGATGAACTAGCTGCGGCTTTTTTTAGCGCATTCGGCAGCACACTCAAATCACGCTTTGCCGGATGGACCGCTTGCTTGTTTACCGCTGACCTCAATCTGCCACGTATGCTGCGTTTGAAAGAATCAAAAAAAACGCCGTTTTACAACGGCGCGATTGAATGCAGATTGTTTCGATTTGAGATGGTGGCAGGATCGAATCGCAAAGCGTAAATCCCACGGAATGGTTTACCTATCTTTAGGTAAGTTCCATCCACTAGCATGTACTTTTAGATCACCAATCCGTAAATCTCTAGCGGCTGAAAAATAAAGCTCCGTTTCTATGGTAGCGGTCGCACCATCGT
>JBEDHZ010000060.1:0-11470 GCA_041173845.1 Pseudomonadota bacterium | reverse complement strand
ACATCACCAGCGCGTCGCACAATCACGCAATCACCGATACGTATATCTTTGCGACGCACTTCATCTTCATTATGCAAAGTCGCATTAGTGACCGTAACACCACCCACAGCGACGGGAGACAAGCGAGCAACCGGTGTCAATGCACCCGTGCGTCCGACTTGAATTTCAATATCCAACACGGTAGTGGTGGCCTCTTCAGCGGGGAATTTATGCGCAATCGCAAACCGCGGCGCTCGTGAAACAAAACCAAGTTGCTTTTGTTGTGCGATGTCGTCTACCTTATAGACAACACCATCAATGTCGTAAGGGAGTTGTGAACGACGCTGCCCAATATCGCCAAAAAATGTCAGCAAGCCATGAGCATCATTCACCACTGTACGTTCTGCGCAAACAGGAATGCCTAAGGACTGGTACCAATCCAGCAGCGCTGAATGGCGCAATGGCATAGCAGCACCCTCAAGACTACCAATGCCATATGCAAAGAATCGTAGACTACGCTGTGCTGTGATACGCGAATCTAATTGACGCAAACTACCTGCAGCAGCGTTGCGCGGATTAGCAAATTCTTTTTGATTCGCTTCACGCTGACGCTGATTAAGTTTAGCAAAATCGGCTTTAAACATCAGCACTTCGCCGCGCACTTCGATTAATGCCGGTGGTTTTTTAGTTTGTAGTTTTAATGGTATCGATCGGACAGTGCGTATGTTGGCCGTAACATCTTCGCCAGTGAAACCATCGCCACGCGTTGATGCTAAAACCAATACGCCATTTTCGTAGCGCAAATTAATCGCCAGTCCATCAAACTTTAATTCGCAGGCATAGTCAACAGCACGGTTATTTTCAAGACCTTCATGGATACGTCGATCAAAATTATGAACGTCTTCTTCAGAAAATCCATTATTGATCGACAGCATAGGAACATCATGCTGTACCTGATTAAATTCAGGTAGTGGTTCGCCACCGACTCGTTGAGTGGGCGAATCAGGAAAAATCAGATCGGGATGTTGTGCTTCAAGTTGTTGCAGCTCGCGAAATAGCTGATCGTATTCCGCGTCGGGAATAGAAGGATTATCAAGAACATAGTAAGCATGCGAATGTCGATTGAGCTCATCCCGCAACCATTCGGCACGCGCTCGTCCAACGACAGCATCAGACTCGGGCGATGCCGACGCAGCGCCGAATAAATCGTTCTGACCCATTAGGCAAACAGACGTTGCGCCCTGACTGAGCCAGGCGAGATACCCGTTTGCTCCATGGCCTCATAGAATGAATGGATTTGCTGCTCAATCGCTTCGAGAGATGCGTCGGAAAGCGGCTCGCCCGCATCATCCACCACCACACCAGAAAGACGCGTCGCTAGCGATTTTGCAAACGCACTCATTGATCTAAACGCTTCGCGCTCAGGAGCAACGGTCGCAACAGGTAATAACAAAGTGATTAAGGTGCTAGTGTCATCTACTGGATTGGCGTTCATCAGCGCGGCGTACAAAATACCGCCATCGCCATCTGCCATGATGAAACGACCATCAGGACGAAGCTCTAAACCTTGCCGCTGCAGAGCTGGCCGCAGCGTAGATAGCATCCAAGGCTCGTTTTTGCTTCGCACATTAATCGATAACTGAACATCAAACTCATGGATTAACTGAGAGAGACGCTTGGCCAAGCCCATGATCTCTGCCATATCGGGTAAATCAGGCGTCGCATCTAAATCATCCGAGAGCAAATCTAAACCAGTCACGAGCTCGGAAAATTCAAGCTCAGAAAGTGGTCCATGCCGATTCGCAAGTTGAACGCCCACTTGCAGATTGTGATACCCGCCACCGACAGCGACTTTCTCCCAATCGCCTTTTTCGGTTTCACCGATCACCTCTACGTGCTTGTTACCTACCAAACGAAGTTGATGAAATGCAGCGGTGATTTTTTCTCCACGAAGTGGATGTTCAAGCGCGATCGGAATAATGCAGTCGATGAAGGTATCGAGCGGAAAAGGTTTGCCCACCGTTTCGATAAAGGCTTCCGTTTGTCCTGCCGATGATTGAGGATAGTGGCCTTCAGAATCCGAATCGGCACCACTTTGGGAAGACCCTAAAACCGGCTCTTGACGCTCCGCTAATGGCCTTCCGCCCATAAGCACATCTTCTTCGAGCGGAGAAAACGCTTTATCAACAGATTTTTTTGCGCGCCATTCCTGCCACTTGTTGTATGACACGACACCCACCACGATGGCTCCACCGATGGCAATCAGGCTTCCCTGCAACTCTGTCATTGAATGTTCTCCGGCTGCAATAGAAAAAAAGGCGGCATTCCGTCTCTGCTCAAGTCAACTACACCAAAGCGACATTGTAAAAGATGCCTGCCCTCGACCTGCAAACATTCTGCACGTCAACGACACTCATCACGCTTATCGGTCTCACTTTCATTCACTGTGCTCTTGCTCTAACTCACTATTGACGGATATCAAGATCACAAAAAAATATTGTCATTACGATAATCAGCAGTCACCAAGCCCATTAGGAGTCCACATCATGCGCGAGACCACTGATATCAAGTTACACACATTGACCATGCTTTCTCTACGACCCCTGTTACGCAGACTGCGTCACTGGTGGTTACGGCGAGCAGAGGAACATTACCTGATTTGCGCATCGGTAGAGCATGCCCGAGCACGAGAGGCCGAAGAAAACGAAGCTTACTACCAGAAGCGCGCAGCAATGGCTCGTTCTGCTCAGCTATGGGACTAATAAATATACTGACCAACCTAAAGCTTTGCGCGAAACGAAAGCACCTAAGCACGCAAGCAAGTTTGGATTGTTCCGCCAATTACAAATTAGGCTGCTTGAACGTCGGAGACTAAGTTAGCTGCCGATTCCATATCCACCGCAACAATGCGCGACACACCCTGCTCTTGCATCGTGACGCCAATCAGCTGATTCGCCATCTCCATCGCCAGTTTATTGTGAGAGATGAACAAGAACTGAGTCTGAGTCGCCATCCGTTTAACCATCGTACAAAAACGGACGGTGTTCGCATCATCTAGTGGTGCATCGACCTCATCGAGTAAACAGAAAGGCGCAGGATTGAGCTGGAATATGGAGAACACCAGTGCGGTCGCCGTCAATGCCTTCTCACCACCAGAGAGCAAATGAATCGTTGCGTTTTTCTTGCCCGGCGGCTGAGCCATGACTTGAACGCCCGAATCTAAAATTTCTTCACCCGTCATCACCAGCTTCGCATTACCACCGCCGAACAACTCGGGGAACAACTGACCAAAGTGATGATTGACCTTATCAAACGTATCTTGCAACAAGTCGCGCGTTTCTTTATCGATCTTGTGAATAGCATCTTCCAAAGTCGTGATCGCTTCAGTCAAGTCAGCGTTCTGCGCATCCAGGAAATTCTTACGCTCAGAGGCCTGCGCCAATTCATCCAGTGCCGCCATGTTGACCGGGCCCAGAGCATTAATCTGGTTCGTTAAACGAGTAACTTCGCCTTGCAAGTACGACGGACGCATGTCCGGAGTGAGTTTCTCTGCCAATGCCGCTTCGTCAACTTGAGCTTCAGCCAGCTGCTGAGCATATTGTTCCTGACTCAAACGAACTGCTTGCTCTTTGAGTTGTAATTCAACGATGCGATCACGCATAGGTTGCAACTCGCGATCAGCTGCCAATTTTGATTCATCTTGGCCGCGTAAACGCTGAGTCAGTTGATCAAGCT
Source organism: Pseudomonadota bacterium (assembly GCA_041173845.1). Taxonomy (GTDB): domain Bacteria; phylum Pseudomonadota; class Gammaproteobacteria; order Burkholderiales; family Burkholderiaceae_D; genus Pernthalerella. The sequence continues at coordinate 7,756 of JBEDHZ010000060.1, read as the reverse complement.
CATGACGTGCATTGCTGAGCACCGCTTCCTGCTCACTGCGACGCTCAAGCAACGACTGCAATCCAGCCTGTGCCGCCTGATCATCTAGCGACTCCAGTTCAAGCTGACCTTGTTCCATGCTGGCATACAACTGCGCTGATTGTTCTTGCGCGGTACCAATGCTGCGCTTGAGCTCTTGAATACGATTCTCATGTGATTTGAGCGCGAACTCTGCCTGTTGCGCCGCTAAGCCCAACTCTCGCAAGGTTTCACGCGCAAGGTTTAAACGGGCTTCATGCTCGAGATAAACCGTCTGACCATCTTCATGCTTTTCTTGAACTTCACCCAACTCGCCATCAAGCTGTTCAAGTGCAAGCTCGGCGGCTTGCATGATTTGATTTTGTTCAGCTTCTTGGGCCGAAATTTCTGCCAAATCTGTTTCAATCTGTGTGCTGCGCTGACTAAAGCGCTCCAACACTTCATTTCTGCGCAACAGATCCATCTGCAAACTATGCAGAGCATCGGTTAGTTCAGATACGTCGCGCGTGAGTTGTTCCAGACGCTGGGTGCCCTGTGTGTAGGCAGCATCAGCTTGCACAGAACGCTGACGCGATTCATCCGCTAACAACTGTTGAGCACGTACTTGACGAACTAAATTATCAATTTCCTGCTGACGCGCCAACATGCCATCTTGCTCAGAGTCAGCCGCATAAAAACGCACAGAAAGTTTACTAATCACGTGACCCTGACGCGTCACAAAGCAACCCCCTGAAGGAAGCTTAGAACGATCAGCTAATGCTGCAGCTGCATCGTCAGCCACATACACGTCATGCAACCAATCTTGCATCAGCGCGCGCAAACCAGGATCACTGATTTGCATCATCGAGATCAGCGGCTTTAGCCCAGCGGGTGAAGTGTCATTATTGTTTGCCGTTCCAGACAGCGAGAACAACGACAACTTCGCAGGTGGAGCATCGGTAAAGAAGGCTTTAGCCCAATCTAAATTCGATACTTCCAACGCGCCCGTGCGCTCACGTAGCACCGATTCAAGCGACGTTTCCCAACCTGCTTCAATGTTTAGTTTTTGCCATAGCCGTGGCAATTTGCCTAACTCATGTTTTTGTAACCAAGGCGCGACCTTACCTTCGGTTTGCAATTTGTCTTGCAATTGCTTGAGTGTGGCTAATCGTGATTCTAATTGCGCGTGATTCGCGTTTTGCTCAATCGTCTGCTCTTGCGCATCGCGACGCTCTTTTTCAAGTTCGGGCTGGCGTATGCGTGCTGCCTGTAAATCGTTATTCGCCTGCTCGAGCACTTCCTGCTTTTCCTGCACCTGGGCTTTGAGCTCTTGCAGATGGCTAGTGTCTGGTTGTGACAAACCACTCTTTTCTTGAGTGAGCCGTTCGCGACGCAAGGTTAAGCCAGAAAGAATGCTCGACGCATTACGCTGATGCGCTGATTCCAATTCAATCCGCTGCTGCACTTGCATGATGCGCGAACGTGATTCTGTCGTCGCTAATTGTGATGCACGCCACGCCTCTTCTAGAGCGGGCATTTCTGCTTCTTTAATCTGAACAGCCTCTTGCGCTTGCGCGACATTACCAGCATGCGTTTCTAACTCAAGCTCAGATTGCGCCAGCTCTTCTTGAAATTGCGTACCTTGACGCTGCCATTGCTCGCGCTGCGCTGAGAGCGAATTCAGTTGCGTTTGCAGACGCGAACGCGATTCGATCACAAACTTAATTTGCGCTTCAAGACTACCAATTTCAGAATTTGTTTGATACAAAGTGCCCTGCGCCTGATGGACGCGGTCGCCGGCTGCATAGTGCGCTTGACGCATATGCTCCAACTCTGTCTCGATGTGGCGTAATTTCGCTGTTTGACCTTCGAGGTCGGTTTGCGCTTTTTCTATATCGCGTGCAAATTTTTCTTGCTCTTGCAGAGCTTCATTTTTTCTCAGCAGCCAAAGCAGTTTTTGCTTTTCTTCTTGCTCGCCTTGCAGCACATTAAATTTTTGTGCAACGTCAGCCTGACTCTGTAGTTTTTCGAGATTGGCATTTAATTCGCGCAGAATATCTTCTACACGCTGCAGATTTTCGCGCGTGTCCTGCAAACGATTTTCAGTTTCGCGGCGACGTTCTTTGTATTTCGATACACCCGCAGCTTCTTCCAGGAAGATGCGCAGCTCTTCAGGGCGTGACTCAATAATGCGTGAAATCATGCCCTGACCGATGATGGCGTAGGCGCGTGGTCCTAAACCGGTACCCAGAAAAATATCTTGTACGTCGCGCCGACGTACTGCTTGATTATTGATGTAATAGGTCGAGGTACCGTCACGTGTCAGCGTACGTTTCACCGATATTTCGGCAAACGTACTCCACTGTCCAGCCGCTTTGCCCAAGCTGTTATCAAATAAAAGCTCAACCGACGCACGACCCGCAGGCTTGCGACTCGTCGTTCCATTAAAAATAACGTCCTGCATGGATTCACCACGCAGCTCCGATGCCTTGGACTCACCGAGCACCCATCGAACCGCGTCAATGATGTTGGACTTACCGCAACCGTTAGGCCCAACCACGCCCACCAGCTGACCGGGAACCTGGAAATTAGTCGGATCAACAAATGATTTGAATCCGGAGAGTTTTAAAGAAGTTAACCGCACGTGATCGACTTGTTAGCGTAAATACATCAGATATTTTCGGGAACAACCACCTTCGCCTAGCACTAAGCCTGAGCAAAGAAAGTTGATGACAGGCCGCTGATACATGAAACCACACAGAGTAAAAACGGCTCTTAAAACAGAAACCGGACAGTGAATGCCCGGTCATCTCTTCAAGAAGGTAATCATAACATTGGAAGCCCGCATGACCGACCAAAAGCAGGTATCAACGTTCTTATATGAAAACCTAAATCGAGCTTCAAGTAGGTCATTTGCGTGCTTGATTACTTGGCTGTAGATAAGTGCTCCGTCGGGATCAGGATCAGGATCAATACAAATCAAGGACTTATGATCAAGCCGTTAGCAAAAAGCTTTCTTTTGACCTTTTAAGCCTTTGCCCGTGGCGGTAATCGTTAGGACGGTATAATCCGCACGCCTGAGACATCACTCTGCCACAACATCAACATCACAAAGCGCCAGCCGTGAATCCCTTACTGGAAAAGCTACAACCTTATCCTTTTGAAAAATTACGGCGCTTATTCGCCGATGTGTCGCCTAATCGCGAACGTCGACCGATCAGCCTGGGAATTGGTGAACCCAAACACCCCACGCCGGCATTTATACAAAAGGCACTCGCCGATAATTTAGCGGGCTTAGCCAGCTATCCCACCACCGCCGGATCCGACGCGCTACGCGCGGCCATCTGCGGCTGGCTGGAACAACGCTACCGCCTGCCACGGCTTGATCCTTCTTGCGAGGTTTTACCCGTAAATGGTTCGCGTGAAGCTTTATTCGCACTAGCGCAAGCCGTGATTGATCCCTACGCCAAAGCCGTAGTGGTCTGCCCCAATCCGTTTTATCAAATCTATGAAGGCGCTGCCTACCTCGCGGGTGCCGAGCCTTTCTTTGCAAATTCGGATCCAACGAAAAATTTTGCACCTGATTTCTCTTCTGTACCCGCTGATGTATGGCCGCGCGTGCAGTTACTGTTTGTGTGCACGCCAGGTAATCCTACGGGTGCCGTTCTTTCGCTAGACGAATGGAAAGCCTTGTTCGCGCTTTCAGACAAACATGGCTTTGTGATTGCATCGGATGAATGCTATTCAGAGATTTATTTTGGTAATGAGCGTCCTTTAGGTGCATTGGAAGCTGCTCATAAACTCGGCCGCAAATACGATCGACTGATTACCTTCTCAAGTTTGTCTAAGCGCTCAAACGTTCCTGGAATGCGCTCAGGCTTTGTGGCAGGTGATGCAGGCATTTTGCAAAAATTTTTACTGTATCGAACCTATCACGGTAGCGCCATGAGTCCATCCATACAGTCCGCATCCATCGCAGCCTGGAATGATGAATCACATGTCGAAGAAAATCGCGCTAAGTACATTCAAAAATTTAATCAGGTCACGCCTATGCTCGCGGACGTGCTGGATGTAGCGCTGCCTGATGCTGGTTTTTACCTGTGGGCCAAGGTCGATAAGCTCGCTAAAATCAGCGATACCGAATTCGCGAAGCGTCTTTACGCCGAATATAATGTAACCGTTTTACCGGGTAGCTACGTCGCTCGCGAAGCGCACGGCATCAATCCCGGCGCTAACCGAATTCGCATGGCCTTAGTCGCTGAAGTTGATGAATGTCTCGAAGCAGCGCAGCGCATCGTCGAATTTACCCGCAAGCTTGCCAACTGAATTTCTTAGATCACTCAAATAAAAAATCATGAGCCAATCACTACAAACTCTCATCGACAACGCATGGGAAGAGCGCACCAATTTTTCACCTAAATCAGCTCCTGCCGATGTACGTCAGGCCGTTGCCGATGTCCTCGAACAATTGAATGCAGGATCATTACGCGTTGCGCAAAAAGACAGCGGTCAATGGGTCGTCAATCAATGGGTAAAGAAAGCCGTACTGCTGTCCTTCCGTCTGGAGGACAACGTGGCTATTCCAGGCGGCGGCGGTATGCAGTTCTATGACAAAGTACCGACTAAGTTTGCTAATTACACGTCTGAAGATTTTGCCAAAGGTGGATTTCGTGTCGTCCCCCCCGCAGTAGCAAGACGTGGCAGCTTCATCGGTAAAAACGTTGTGCTTATGCCTTCGTATGTGAACATCGGTGCGTATGTGGATGAAGGCACCATGGTAGACACCTGGGCTACCGTTGGTTCGTGCGCACAAATCGGAAAAAATGTTCACCTCTCCGGCGGCGTAGGCATCGGCGGCGTACTCGAGCCCATGCAAGCCAACCCCACCATCATTGAAGACAACTGCTTTATTGGTGCACGCTCAGAAGTCGTTGAAGGTGTGATCGTTGAGGCGAACTCAGTTATCTCTATGGGTGTTTACATCGGTCAGTCAACAAAAATATATGATCGCGCCACCGGTGAAGTTACCTATGGCCGTATTCCTGAAGGCTCAGTTGTTGTGTCGGGCAACCTTCCCTCCGCGGATGGTAAATACAGTTTGTATTGCGCAGTAATCGTCAAACGCGTTGATGAAAAAACCCGCGCAAAAACCAGCATTAACGAATTACTTCGCGACTAAATTGATGTCTGGGTGGTCAGGTAATGGCCACCCAACATTCATAACCAGATCATGCCTATCACCGTCTACGGCATCCCCAACTGCGGCAGCGTACAAAAAGCGCGAACATGGCTTGATGGCCAGGGGCTCGCCTACGAATTTCACGATTTCAAAAAAGCGGGCCTCAGCAAAGACATCATTGCTTCATGGCTGAAAGTCGTTTCGTGGGACATACTCGTCAATAAAAAAGGCACGACCTGGCGCGGCTTGCCCGATGCAACCAAAGCATCGATCACCACCGCTGCTAGTGCAACGCAATTAATGCTGGACAATCCGAGTGTTATTAAACGCCCCGTGCTGTGCCAAGGTAAAACCGTGCTGGTCGGTTTTGATGAATCCATCTACCAAGAACAACTACGCTAATGAGTAAGACACTCGCACTCACCGAAGAACTTATTTCACTGCATTCCGTAACACCCGCCGATGGTGGCTGCCAGTTGAAAATGGCAGAACGTCTCGCACCTTTAGGCTTTGCGTGCGAAACCATTGCATCCGGTGACGTTACTAATTTGTGGGCGCGCCGTGGTTCGGCCCAACCTTTACTCGTATTTGCAGGACATACCGATGTGGTACCTACTGGCCCGTTAGATCAGTGGTCATCTGATCCTTTCACGCCTACGCATCGCGATGGCAAGCTCTACGGTCGTGGTGCTGCCGATATGAAAACTTCACTCGCAGCGATGATAGTCGCTGTAGAAGAATTTGTAGCTAGTCATCCAAATCACAACGGGTCTATCGGTTTTTTAATCACCAGCGACGAAGAAGGCCCCGCCATTGATGGCACCGTCATTGTGTGCGACTTGCTTAAAGCACGCGGCGAACAAATCGACTATTGCATCGTGGGTGAACCCACATCGGTCAAACACGTCGGCGACATGATTAAAAACGGTCGCCGAGGCACCATGTCCGGCAAGTTGATCATCAAGGGAATACAAGGCCACATTGCCTATCCTCACATGGCTAAAAATCCTATTCATCTCGCTATGCCTGCGTTGGCTGAACTAGCTGCGGTGCAATGGGATGCTGGTAATGAGTATTACCTGCCTACGTCATGGCAAATGTCGAATATTCATGCAGGTACCGGCGCATCGAATGTCATACCTGGCCAATGTGTTGTCGATTTTAATTTTCGTTTTTCTACTGCGAGTACTGTTGAAGGTTTGCAAAAACGCGTACATGCAATACTTGATCAACATGGGTTGGAATACGAATTGAAATGGACAGTCGGTGGTTTGCCTTTCCTTACACCCGTAGGCAAACTGAGCAACGCAATTACAGCAGCCATTAAAAGTGAAACCGGACTCGATACAGGTGGAACATCCGATGGTCGCTTTATTGCACAAATCTGCCCGCAAGTCGTTGAATTCGGACCCACCAATGCCAGCATTCATAAAATTGATGAGCACATCGCAGTGGAAGAAATTGACCCACTGAAAAATATCTACCGTCGCACTTTAGAAAATTTACTGCTGTAATTTTATTTAGCTCTGCTTGCAACACATAAATAGGAACCTACCAGCACTGTTTGTTACCCACCTCCTTTCACTTTTCATTGAAAGGAGCTCACATGAGCCTGCCACTAGTAACACCAGTAACACCCGCAACAACTGCTCAACAACCGAACGCACTCATAACGACAACGGTAATTAATCCAACAAGTTCAAACCAAGAAGTACCACCGGCACTACGCACGCGATCTACCGGATGGCATGCAAAATCATTTGGATTCGACTGGAATAAACGCGCGGATCAACACAAATATCTCGTCAAAAGTGGCTTGCCTGAAGTACATGCCGCCATCATAAATGATGACTGGGATCTGGCGCTAGAACTCATCTGCCCAGATGATTTTGGTCTGCTTTGGCTACCGCCTGCATCGCAACGCCAACCTAAAAATGACCGTACGGATTTAGATGCATCGAGTTGGACGGTTGAATTGCTGAGTAAAAATATAAATATAAAAAAAATTGCCATCATGGAGATGGCGATGCACTATTCTTACATCACAAGCACCGGTGACAATTGCCTTTACGGTGCGAATCTGCTGACTTTCTGTTTGTTAAAACCTGCTCGCCCAGATGTTATTCAGCATGTCATCAGACTTGCAAAGACTCAGGCTCCTCACTATCTCAATCTTCCAGATGCCGTGGGTCGTACCCCTCTAATGGTCGCGATAGAAAACCAAGATCAAGCCAGCGTTAAGTTATTACTCACAGCGGGAGCAGATCTACTACAGGAATGCAAATTTTCTAAAGAAGGTGAACCAAAGTCACTTTTATCGTTAGCTACACAATATGCCAACAAAGAGATTTTCCGTGAACTGGTATGCGCGTTGATCGATCAAGGAAAAGATTTCACTCCGTATGATTTTGATGAAGATCCACTCTATATAAAACGCTGGGCATCAAATCATTCTTCAAAGGATGTGCTGTGGTTAGCAGATCAGCTGGAAGTAGCAAGAGGACCGCTACTTTGCTGCAACGATATCTCTGGCACTAGCTATTTCTATCGCTCGGTCATCAATGAATCACTAGATAAAAT
>JBEDHZ010000059.1:0-11077 GCA_041173845.1 Pseudomonadota bacterium | reverse complement strand
GTGCTGGAACAAGCACATCAGGAACTAGCGCTTCTGGTGCGGGTAGTCAATCAATGACTTCTGTTCCACTGCAAGAGCCGCAGATGGTACCGCCGAGTGATGCTAATCGTCGCTAGTAAAACTAACTACCTGCATCACAACACGTAGCGTGAGAGATCTTCGTTGATAGCCAACGCTCCCAGTTTTTCATCGACATAAGCGGCGTTGATGTTAACGGTGCTGCTGTTTTCATCGCCTGCGCCGAAGGAGACTTCTTCCAGCAGTTTTTCCATGACGGTGTAGAGGCGACGAGCACCAATATTTTCTGTTTTTTCATTGACTGAAAAAGCGATTTCTGCAAGGCGGCGTATGCCATCTTCAGCAAATTCGATATGCACATTTTCAGTCGCTAGTAAGGCTTGATATTGTCGCGTCAGGCAGGCATCCGTTGAGGTCAGAATACGTTCGAAATCAGCAATGGAGAGTGACTCAAGCTCTACCCGTATAGGAAAGCGGCCTTGTAGCTCTGGAATTAAATCAGATGGCTTAGCCAGATGAAAAGCTCCCGATGCAATAAACAAAATATGATCTGTTTTTACCATGCCATATTTGGTGTTGACGGTGGTGCCTTCAACTAAAGGTAGTAAGTCACGCTGGACACCGGCGCGTGATACATCGGCCCCTTGCACGCCACCGCGGGCAGCGATTTTGTCGATTTCATCCAAAAAGACAATCCCATTTTGCTCAATATTGGTGATGGCTTTTTGTTTGAGTTCTTCTTCATTAACGAGTCGAGAAGCTTCTTCGTCGATGAGCATTTTCATCGCTTCGCCAATTTTGAGTTTGCGCGATTTTTTGCGCCCGTTTCCCAATCCTGAAAACATAGACTTAATTTGCTCGGTCATTTCTTCCATGCCGGGCGGCGCCATGATTTCCATTTGCGGACGCGTGTCGGCTAATTCGATCTCGACTTCGCGATCGTCGAGCGCACCTTCGCGCAATCGCTTACGAAATGTTTGACGGGTAGCATTCTCATTTTTTTCTTCGGCACTGGGCGTTGCTGCAAAACCAAAATCACGCGCGGGCGGAAGGAGTACATCAAGTATGCGATCTTCGGCGGCGTCTTCTGCGCCAGCACGAACTTTGCGCATTTCTAATTCACGCGTTTGTTTGATACCGATTTCGGTGAGATCGCGGATGATGGTATCGACATCGCGACCGACGTAGCCGACTTCCGTAAACTTAGTCGCTTCGATTTTAATAAACGGCGCGTCTGCTAAGCGTGCAAGTCGACGCGCGATTTCGGTTTTGCCGACGCCCGTCGGCCCGATCATTAAAATATTTTTGGGTGTGATCTCATGGCGTAAGGGATCGGGCACTTGTTGCCGACGCCAGCGATTGCGCAAAGCAATGGCGACGGCGCGTTTGGCATTGGCTTGACCGACGACATGTTTGTCAAGCTCGATCACAATCTGATGCGGTGTAAGGTTCATGGATGCACCGTGCTTATTCTAGAGTCTCGATAGTGAGCGAGTGATTGGTATAAATGCAGAGTTGTGCGGCGATGGTCAGTGATTTTTTGACGATCTCAACCGGCGACAAGTCAGTATTTTCTTGTAGCGCTTTGGCGGCGGACTGTGCGTAGCTGCCACCCGAGCCTATCGCACCGACGCCATCTTCAGGTTCGAGCACATCGCCGTTGCCGGTAATGATGAGCGTGGACTCACGGTCAGCGACCAGTAGCATGGCCTCTAATCGACGTAGCATGCGGTCGGTACGCCAATCTTTTGCCAGCTCAACCGAGGAGCGCATTAAGTTGCCTTGATGGGCTTCTAGTTTGGATTCGAAGCGCTCAAGCAAGGTGAACGCATCAGCGGTGCCGCCAGCAAAACCCGCTAAGACTTTGCCATGAAATAACTTACGTACTTTGCGCGCCGAGCCTTTCATGACGACATTGCCCAAAGTGACCTGGCCATCGCCACCGAGCGCGACCAGATTGCCGCGTCGTACGGAAAGTATAGTGGTGCCGTGAAATTGTTCCATGTGGTATTGGAGTAAAAATCAAGCCCCGAACCACCATTGGTCATCAGGGCTTTCGATAAATAATATGCAGCCGGCTAGCGCCACCGACCAGTTGCAATAGTCTGCCAACAAGAAAGCTGGTATCGCGACATTCTACAACTTTGCCCTGTGCTAGTTGTTGCAGTCCGGTGAGCCATGGTGTGGCGGCACTGAACTCTATACGACGTAAGTTGCGGCAATCTAAAAGTAGCTTGGGCGATTGCTGAGCGTACTCGCTTGTTTGCGCTAGCAGTTTGTCGATTGGCAATGAGATAAATGTTGGCAGCGCAAAAGCAGGCGTTTGCTGCGCTAGCTTTATTTGCGGCTGAGGTGAGGCAGGTGGCGATATTTCGTAGGTGACGCTGTAATCGACACAGGCAGCTTCATAGGCTTCATCGGCATTCATCAATCGAAGTAACTCAATTAATAACCGCCATGCCGCATCATCGCTGTCGCGTCTGCCAGGTTGTATGCATTCGCGAATTCTGTTGACTACGGCATCGCCGCCACGGATAGAAATTTCACAGGAGGCTTTTTGCCAATGTTCAAGTACACCTAAAAATACAGCGCACCCTGGAATAGTCATATCAGTGATCGCAGCAAATTCCATCACAAAGCGATGATGACGCAATCCGATTTGCTGTAATTGTTCAAGAGCGGCATGCGAGGCTTCCGTTAGCTTGCCGCGAAAGCTAAGTACGGGTAGCTCGGGTTGTACTTGGGTGAGGTCAGAGTCGTGTCTGGGAGCTTGCCATTGTGGGGGTGAGGTTTCAAATTTTTTGGCGTAGGTGAGCGCGAGATGATCAAAAAAATCCGCTTGGTTTTCTGCCAGTGCCAAATCGAACAACATCCACCAAGCGAGCTGATGATCTTTGCTGTCACCCTCAGCGCGCGTCGCTTGCACTAGTAGCGCTTTAGCTTCATTGGATTGACCATTGGCAAACAATACGGCGGCTTCATCCATGACATGCGATAACGATGCGAGCATTGGCGTACCTTCAACAATGCTTTCGTTATGCGGTTGCAGCAAGGTAGGCGCACCAAATTCAGCCACGATTTCTGATTCTATTGAATCAATTTTTTGTGAGGTTTCGCGAGCCTCATCGGCTGGCGTATTTTTACTTTGACGACTATCCGGCGTCGCTGTCTTGGTAAACAGTCCAAAAATTTTCACGAGATGAAATTGCCTGATGGGAGAATGAATTCGGATGCAAAGCTAAGAGAGCCACGGCGAATAATTTTGCGCAGCCATACTCTTGCGAATCATTACATCGCCAATGCGAGTGGATGTCAATCAGGCGGAAGGCAATCGTAGTGATTGCTTTGACGCTTTTATTGAATAGCGGATTGCAACGTGGCGTTAGTTACACGTTGCTCACGTACAGCTACATTAAAAGCGTGTTCTAACACCAACAATCAAATTGCGTCCGGGCTGAGGAACGTAGTCTTTCAAAAGCGATGTTGAAAGACGAATTTCTTCATTCAACAAATTGCGCGCAATCATGAACCAGGTTAAATCGGTGGTTCCGTAGCGTTGCGTATAAGACAGATTAGCGTCGACGTTGGTATAGCCTTTGGTCGTTGTCTCTTCTGAAACCGCCGCGCTTGCAATGCGATCGTGTGCATCGGTATGTATTACCGATAGCGAAGAACGCCAACGCGAATCTTGATATCCGGCATTCAACCCTGTGCGGGTTGCGGGTTGCAAGGGTAGATTGCCTAAGTCATCTAAAGTGCCGCGCGAGCTATCCACAAACACGCGACCAAACCATCCTGTTTCATACAAGTTGTAGCTGAGTTCAGCTTCTATGCCCTTGAGTGTGGCATTCGCCTGTTTGAAATTGCGATCGCGTAATACACCATTCGGGTCGAGATTGATGATGCCAATGTCGCCGTAAATAAAGTTGCTGACTTTATTTTGGTAGGCATTGGTTTTCCAGCGTAGCTTGTCTTCTGTTTTTTGCAGGGACAATTCAAGATTGTTAGATGTTTCTTTCTTTAAAGAGGTGTCGCCAATGTCGTAGGTTTCGGTCGGATGGTGGGCGCCCTTCGAATACAACTCTTCAGCGGTAGGTGCGCGCTGCGCAAGCGATGCGGTAGCTCCTAAACCATAACCGGGTGTGAAGGTCCACAGCGCACCGGTTGAGAATGAGCCCAAGCTGTAAGAGCGATTAACGCTGCTGTCGGGCTTGCGCGAAACGGATTCCAAGCGGCCGCCAATAGAGATTCGGGTTGCGCCAAAATCGCGCTCTTCCACAAAGAAACCAGCGACTGCCATGGAGCGCGTACGCGGCACGGTAGGATCGGCGCCATCAAAATTAGTCGCTTTGGTGGTGGCTTGTTCAGTGTGAACGCCAAATTTACCGCGCCAGCCAGCTGTAGGAAGGTGGCTTAACTCCCAGCGGGTTTCACTGGCTTTATTGGTGAAGCGAACACTGGGGTCGGTGCCATTTTCCAGCTCAGTGTGTTGATAATCAGTATTTCCAAATCGTATGCGCAGTGAATCGAAACCTTCAAAGGGCGATTGGACGACGCTGTCAGCATCGATACGTGTTTGATTTAGATCGATATGTGACCGTTCATCAGCGCCGTGAATTCCATACAGTTTGTCGAGTGTGGAAAACGATAGGCCTATGTAGCCCCACTCTTTGATCAATGAGCCACCAAAGCCCAGACTGCGTTCGCGATTGCCTGAATAACTTAATCGACCAGAATCACCGTCGCCGTACACACTACTGTTACCCGGAATGCGGTAATCACTTGAATGCAGCGCGTTACCGTCAGCATGTAAGCCTATCGATCCTGTGGAGGCATCGGTAGAAAAACTCGCGCCTACGCCGCGATCAACACTGCTGTAACGTAATTCGGTTTCACCGGTAGCCTTGGGCTCTAATGTGGTTGCTATACGATCGTTGACCACATTGACTAAGCCGCCAATCGCACCGGACCCATACTGTAGTGCGGCAGGTCCGCGCAGAATTTCTATTTGTCGTGCTGTGCTGCCTGTACTTGCAACGGCATGGTCACTCGAGATCGACGAAAGATCACCGCTTCCCATACCATTTTGCAGAATTTTTACGCGCGGGCCATCGAGGCCACGAATGATGGGACGTGAAGCCCCCGAGCTAAACCCTGAGGCACTGACGCCTAATTCATTGTTCAGCGTTTCTCCGACTGAACCACCGAGTTTGTCGCGCAACTCATCGCCCGATAGTATTTTCGATGGCGTGAGAATCATGGCGTTTGCACTTGAACCAAGAGCATCACCCGTAACTGTTACTGCGCCCAGCGACTTGGTGTTGTCTTGTGAAAGGGCGGGTAAGGCTACCCCTGCGAATGCACAAATAATGGCTTGCGCTAGATAGGGTTGTCGATACTTCATGAAATGCTCCACTGATGCATCAGACACTCACGTGGCTAATCGCATAGGCGTAACTCAGCCATTGGGCAAACAGCAGACACAGCACTAGCCATAGGACCATCCGGGGATGGCTACCTAAGGGCTTAATGCTGTGAGGAAAATTCACGCTGGTCTCGGTTTAGTAAGGTGGGAAAACATCCCATTGCTATAGCGACCCATGCGCGTAGGAAAAGGCGTTAGTCGCCGTAGAGTTTCTGCTTGAGTTCGCGTCGCTGCTGAGCCTCAAGAGAAAGCGTTGCTGTCGGACGGGCAAGTAAGCGAGGAATGCCTATGGGTTCACCGGTTTCTTCGCACCAGCCGTAGTCACCTGAATCAATAGACAGGATCGACTGTTGTACTTTTTTCAGAAGTTTGCGTTCTCGGTCACGAGTACGTAACTCGAGCGCATGTTCTTCTTCGATGGTGGCGCGATCGGCAGGATCGGGCACGAGTACGGTTTCGCGAAGATGTTCGGTGGTTTCGCCGGCGTTTCTGAGAAGATCTTTTTCCAGCTGCTGCAGACGGGCTTTGAAGAAAGCCAATTGAGCCGCATTCATGTAATCCTTCTCGCCCATCTTGAGAAGCTGTTCCTCAGAGATGGGTGTGCCGTCGCTGACGGCTGGCTTCAAAGTTTTTGTAGTGGTTGCCACGTAGCTTGCTTTCGTAACTGCTGATCTGTCAATTGTACCCAGCGTGCCTGCGATTGCTTTTGCTGATGCGCAGGGCAGACTAGTTGTCTGCTCGGACTGTCTCACTATCCCTGGGAAGGGTGCCCGAAGCAAATCGGGCGCTATTGTAATCGCATTGTCCGCTGTACAGACAAGCTTTTGATATTTTTAATTCAATTGGCAAGTACAGCCGCGTAAAACCTAGCTAAAACGGGCAATACTGCCCCGTTTTTTTATAAATACTATGACATTTATACCAGACATTGCTCCAGCCCCTCGGTGAATATTGGGCGCGGTAATGATTGACCGATGAAAACTATTTTGCTGCCGCGAACTTCATCTGACGCCCACGGTGCGCCCAGATCGCTGCCCATGGTTTGATGGACTCCCTGGAAAATCACCTTTCGTGAGGCGCCTTCCATCCACAGTATGCCTTTGTAGCGCAGCATCCGAGGACCGTACATCTGTATCAGTTGACCAATGAAATCTTCTAGGCGCGCCGGATCAAAAGCGCGGTTGCTGCGAAAAACAAAAGCGGCGATGTCATCGGTATGACCACCTTCTTGGTGAGCTGCATGATCGTGTTTATGATCATGCCCATGTTCGTGATGATGATGTTCATGGTCGTGTTCACAATGATCATCGCAGTGATGCGCTTCTTCAGACTTTAGAAAATCGGGATCGATATCTAATTTATCGTTCAAATTAAATCCGCGAATATCCAATATCTCTGTAATCGGAGCATGACCAAAATCAGCGCGTCCTACAGGTGCGCGCGGATTAATTCGTCGTAGTCTGTTTTCAAGCAGATGGAGTTGATCCTTGCTCACTAGATCCGATTTAGATAAGAACAGTCGATCAGCAAAACCTACTTGACGCTGAGCTTCCTCAAATTTATCGAGTTGCTGCATCGCGTTGCTGGCATCAACGATGGTAATTACGCCGTCCAATAAATAACTGGTGGCGATTTCTTCATCCATGAAAAACGTTTGTGCAACCGGGCCGGGGTTAGCAAGACCAGTGGTTTCGATCACCACACGATCAAATTTTAGTTCGCCGTTGCGCTGCTTTTGTGCGAGCTGGCCAAGGGCTGAAATTAAATCACCGCGCACGGTGCAGCAAATACAACCGTTATTCATTTCGACGATTTGTTCGCGCGTGTCCTGCACCAAAATTTCATTGTCGATATTTTCTTCGCCGAATTCGTTTTCAATGACAGCGATACGCTGCCCGTGATCTTCATGTAACAGTCGGTTTAGTAGCGTGGTTTTGCCGGCTCCTAAAAAGCCGGTCAGTATCGTAGCGGGAATGAGAGCCATGAATTTATCGTGCGTAGGTAACTAGTGTGAATTAAATAAACTGCTGCGAAATGTACTAATCGCGTGAGGTTTGCTTTTTTGCGCGCGGGTGTGCGGCATCATACACTTGCGCTAAGCGCTGAAAATCTAACGATGTATACACTTGAGTCGATGCGATCGATGAATGACCTAGCATCTCTTGCACAGCACGTAAATCGCCCGATGATTGCAATACATGTGACGCAAATGAATGCCTCAGCATATGCGGGTGTACATCGGCTGGGACGCCCAAGGCTTGTGCGTGCGCTTTGATGCGGGTTTGAACTGCGCGAGCGCTTATCCGTTGTCCGCGCGCAGTGATAAACAACGCATGCGGATCACAGCTTGGTTTGTCGCTAGTGACCAAAGCTCGACGGGTTAACCACTCTCGTATCGAGAGTAATGCGGCGCCACCTACGGGTACTGTGCGGCGCTTATTCCCTTTGCCGGTAACGGTCACTTCGCATCCGTCGAGATCTAGCCAACCTAGTGATGAATGATCGCGCGTTTCTGTGTACTGAACATCAAGCCCAACCAATTCAGAAACGCGTAGTCCGCTTGAGTACAGCAACTCAAACATGGCGTGATTGCAAAGTTGTTGAGTTATATCGGCGTCTGAAGCTTCAGACGCATTGACCTTCGTGTAGCCACCACTGACTAATCTCACGGCATCATCGACACCCAATGCTTTGGGTAGAGCGCGTGCGCGCTTGGGTGCTTTAACGCCGTCCGCAGGATTTGCGGTGAGTTGATGGTGTATCGCCATCCAACTAAAAAAGCCTCGCCATGCAGACAACTTACGTGCAATTGAGCTGGGTGACAAACCGCGCGAATGTAATTGCGCAGCAAAGCGTCGAGTATCAAACGCCGTAATTTTAGATAGTGATGGAATTTTTTTTTCAGCGCACAGCGCACCCAATTGTTCAAGGTCGCGCTGGTAACTATCTAAGGTGTGCTCAGATAACTTGCGTTGCGTTTGCAAGTGTTGCAGATAGCCAGCGATATGCTGCGCGTCTGCAGCGTTTAAAGATGGATTCGATTTACTGTCCATGCACTGTGGCGCTGGCGATCTCGCCGATCTGCCGCAGAAAATGAGTATCCATGTCGGTAGTAAAGCGCGCTGGATCGGGTGAGCCGAGCACTAATAAGCCAAAGCTCTCAGTTGCGTCTGGCACGCGAAGTGGAATCAAAGCTACCGATTGAATTGTCGCTGAATCGCTCAGCCATTCCACGCCAGGTTTATTGCTAGAGGGGCCGCAATATGGTGTTACTTGTTGAGCAGCGAGTGTTTTTGCTGCTTCTAAATCGGCCCCTTCGTGCCATTTCGCATCTAAGTCTATGGAGGCATCCCACACTCGCAAACTAGCAGCCGGAACTTTGAAGCAGTCGATTAATGTATCCAGCACCGATTCTGCAGGCTGCTCGGAGCGTGCGGCCAGAAGTTTTAGCGTCCATTCATGGATTTTAACCATGATGCCATCGTTATCTTTAGCGTAGCGGGACTGATTCACCAGCTGAAGTTCCAGGTTGCGGATTTTTTCGCGCAGCACTTCGACTTGGCGCTCTTGCAGTGAGACGGTGCGACCGCCGAGAGCGGTGGTCAGCTTAAAGCCCGCAATTAAGTCGGGATGGTCTTCGAAAAAGTTGGGATGATCTTCCAGATAGAGTGCAACGGCGTGGGCGTCTGGGGTAGTGGTCATGATGGCTGTCAGTGATCTTGAGTGAAATTCAGGAATTCCCGAATTGTATCTGGGTCTGAAACCGATGGCGCGAATAAAAAAAGGGCACCCTGGGGTGCCCACAAAACTACAGAGGAGATTCGATTGCAGAACATCGCAGAAAAAATCTGCAGACTTACAAACAGGCGATTCAAGGGGTGATCAAGCGATTGCTCTATCCTGAATCAGCCTGTCTTTAACTGCATCAAAAAATGTGGCGAATACCTAAGTTAAGCGCTTTGTCGCCATAACCTGGCTCGGAGTTATTACCGACGGTGAGTAAGCTATTGGTTCCATTGTTGATGCGACCCCACGCCGCATACAGATTGGTGCGCTTAGACATGGTGTAGGTGTAGCCCAAAGCTACTTGGTTTGCATTGCCTGTCATGGCGTCGTCCCCATCTTTGTAGATGTAAGAGGCAATGAAAGTATGTTTGTTGAATGGCACTTGAGCGCCGATCAGATAATCTTGGCTCTTGCGACGTACAGGTGCGTATACCGCTTCATCGTTGTTAGTGACAGCGGCAAAAAGTTTTGCGACTTTCACGTCCCAGTTGGCGGCCAGTATCCAGTTGCTCAATTCCTTTGTTTTAGTTAAAGGAGTGGTGGTGTCGATATTTTTTCTCAGATAGCCTAATCGGACATTCACAGGAGCGCCACTATAGTTGATGAAGGCGCCTAATTGACGGCCTCGGACATCGCTGTCGACTTGCTCACCAAAGCCGTATGCCGCTTCACCACTAAAGCCTGAAAACACGGGCGAGGTGTATTTCACCGCATTGTTCATGCGGATGTTTGAAGCGGGCATCAGCATATTTTGTGCAGCGCCTGCCATGCCTGCTGCGAAGGGGTCACCGACCAACATGGTCAAGAAGTAAGGCGTGTATTGGCGGCCCATCGTTACCGTACCCATATCGCTTTGTAAGCCAACAAAGCTTTGGCGGGCAAAAGCGGTATTGGCTTGATTAAAACCACCTTCATCTGCCTTGATACCTGTTTCCAAAACAAACAGAGCTTTCATGCCACTGCCCAGATCTTCGGTACCTTTAAAACCTAAACGAGTGCCGGATTGAGCGCCACTTGTTAATTTATTTATTGCTCCCTTTGCTGTTCCAGCGGAGGTTGGGCCAGTCGGGCCACCACTTTCCTGCACAAACCCCATATCCACTATTCCGTACATCTCTATTGATTGTGCCTGAGCGGCACTGGCAAACGCGCCGGCCAACGCCAGCGCAACGAGTGACTTTTTCATTTTGTATCCCCATATCGAAGTTTTGTTGAGAATCCGCTCGGGTCGGATTGGAGCAACATTAATTTCTAAAATGAAAACACTCGTAACTTCGGTGTGATGAATGCTGTTGTTTTATTGGCACTAATCTACGTTGACGCTGCCCCTACTCAAAGCGCAAAGTCTGGTTTTAATTTTGATAACACTAAGCCGGCGCTTTCCCAACTTCTTGCATATAAAAAAGGGTTGTTGTGACTGTTCGTCAGAGGTGGGTGAAACCTGCTTTTGGCGTGTGCGCTGGCCAACGTTTTCTAAGGCGCAGCTCTACTTATCATGGCCAATCGAGAGGAATTACTCATCATTCGCGCGGCACGCGCGGGTAAAGCGCCAGCTCAGCTTGCACTGGGTAAGCGTTATCTATTCGGCGGTGGCGGCTTGCCGCAAAGTCACTCCACGGCTTTACATTGGTTGCAAAAAGCAGCAGAAAATAATCAGCCTGATGCGTGGTTACTCATTGGTGCCAATGTGCCTTTTGACGTTGCTCATCAAGTCAAGGATCCCTTACGCGTCGCATTCTGGTACGAACGTGCGTTTGATGGGGGCATAGCCAAGGCCGGATTAGTGCTGGCCTTGTTAGTTTTTTCTTGTTGGGCTAGAGCCGAGCCATCGTTAAAACAGAAGGCCTT
>JBEDHZ010000058.1:0-22294 GCA_041173845.1 Pseudomonadota bacterium | reverse complement strand
TCTGTATCCATGAATCCGTTGGATACCTTTTTCAATCCAAAACCAGGACCAAAAGCAAACTCCCAACTGCCTTTTCCGAAACGGAACCCATTCATGAAAGTAAAAGAGGGGATAAATTGTCCTTGCTCAAGTCCTGAAATATTGAATACACCTTTGCGTATTTTATTTTCTAAGCAGCTGATGATGATGTTACAAAAGTCGCCGACATATAAAGGCTGACGTAAATAGCGGCCATTGCCCGGAATGGGAAAAACCGGTACTTTTTTCATGAAACGCGATAACCAACCCAAGTGTTTTCGATCAAACCAACCAAACATTAATGTAGGACGTAAAACAGGACAGACGATACCGCTATCTACCACCATCTGTTCCTGTAATTTTTTGGTCTGAGTGTAATAATCATCGGCGATCGATTGAACTACTGACGAACTGATGTGAATCAGTTGCTCGACCTGACCTGCTTTTATCGCATCTAAAATCAAATGCGTTGAATTCAAATTGTTGCGCTCGAAATCGATATAGTCATTCCCGCCAATCTGAGCCTGCAACATCACCACTGCACGAGCTTGATTAAAATGTCGCTGCCAGTTACCCGGCTCAGCGAGATCAGCGTATTCAATGACGATATCCGGATGCAGTTGCTGCAAGACGGCCAGATTAGCGCGATGCTTATCCAGCACGACTAAATTTTTATAACCGCGTTCTTTTAGTCGCACCACCAAATTCTGACCGACAAGACCGGCACCACCTGGCAAAATGATTTTTTCGTGGTTCATTCAGATGTTTAGCTTATTGAAAATCGAACGCGGTAAATGTCGAATGACCATCATGATGATGGCCCATTTGGCAGGTACATAGACAACGGGAGTTCCCGCATCAATTGCAGCGATGATGCGACTCGCAACCGCTTCTGCGGAAGCCATACCACGCTGTGGCAGATGCGCTGTCATGGGAGTGGCTGTTGGACCCGGCTTGATCAGTACGATATTTATTTTGGAATGAGCAAACCGGTGCTGCATACCCTGTACGTAGCGATCAACCATACCTTTCGCCGCGCCATACACGTAATTGGTCTTGCGACCTCTATCCCCTGCCACCGATCCGATAACGGCGATCGTCCCGCGCCCGGCCTGCTCCATCTGTTGAGCAAATGCTTCAGCAAATAAAACGGGGGATACGCCGTTAATTTCCAGCGCATCACGTGCATGATTAATGTCTTGCTCGCATTCTTTTTGATCGGGCAAATTACCATGCGCGATCAACACACTATCAATCGATTTTTCAGAAGCTAATTTTTGTGCGAGCGTTGTGATGCTAGCAGGATCAAAGAAATTTACTTCATGGGCTGTCACCGATGAATGAGGACTTCTGACACGCAAATCAGCGGCGACACGCGAAACACGAACCAAATCGCGCCCAATTAAGACCATATCTACTGATGCGCGCACCCACAATCGCGCGCACTGCTCTGCAATCGCTGAGGTAGCGCCTATGATGACGATGCGCGGTCTGGACACGATACGATTCCTTCTCAATTACCCATAAGCCGTCGTGACATGGCTGAACTCATACCTGAATCACGATGGGTCAAAAATTCTTTTAAGCGCGGATAGCCTGACTCAAACAAATCCACCGGCATGCGCGCATCTTTAGCAGGATATAAACGCCCCTTAGCTTCACGAACAATCGCATCTAATGCGGATAACAATTGCAGAGTAGGTGCGCCTTGATTGGGAAAATCAAGTGCTAATGTCACTCCCGGCATTGCAAAACTCAACAGGCCTTTCGATTCTCGCTCACCAAAGGTTTTAAGTACCGCTAAAAATGAGCCTG
The DNA here is from genome assembly GCA_041173845.1 of Pseudomonadota bacterium. GTDB lineage: Bacteria > Pseudomonadota > Gammaproteobacteria > Burkholderiales > Burkholderiaceae_D > Pernthalerella. The sequence goes on along the minus strand of JBEDHZ010000058.1, from coordinate 20,461 downwards.
TACCTGATCGCGCAATACGCCGCAGTATGGCCTGAGTTGCCTCTTTACCGACTGATCGCGGAAGTACGCATTGATATTGGAAGAAACCGCGCGGCCCGTAAATACGATTCCATTCCAAGACGTTATCAAGCGGATGAAAAAAAGCTTCGTAATGCTGAACGGAGGCGCGCTGAGATTTTTTTTGATGAAAATAAAGCGCATTAAAGGGACGCAGCGACCACTGATTGACCAGAGATACCGGCGGTACAAACGGTAATTTAATAGATCGCCCTGAACGCGGCTGATCTTTACCGGCGTCGACGGAGTTAGCGCGCATAAAAATACCGCGCCCTTCGCCACTTAAACAATCCACCCAGGATACGGTGTGTTCCCAATCAGATTCGGAGGAATCGGCTAACTCAAAAAATTCTGTCAAATTACGATACGCGAGTGTTTCAACCGCAAGCCACGGGCCGGGTACACGCTTTAATTGCAGCTCGACTTCGGTAATGACGCCGGTTAATCCCAGTCCACCGACGGTCGCCGCAAACATGGCATCGGCGGGGCGATACTGCATCAAGCGACCATCGGTACGGGCCAAGGTAAATTGCAAAACATGATCACCAAAACTACCTGCCTTGTGATGATTTTTACCATGAATATCATTCGCAATCGCACCACCTACGGTGACGTACTGCGTACCGGGCACCACTGCTAACATCCAGCCACGCGACAAACATAGGCGTTGTATATCTCGCAGTAGTACACCGGCTTCGCAAAGTAGTTTTCCGCTGTGTTCATCAAAGCTGATGAAACGATCTAAGCCCGTGGTATTCCACAGCACACCACCGGGATTTAAGCAAACATCGCCATAACTTCTACCCATACCAAAGGCAAGTCCGTAGCGATCGCGCTGCAATTGATTAGCGACGCTCAATCGATCAGATAATCGATGCACTTGATGCTCGAACTGACCTAGCCTGCCCCAAGAATTAACCGCTACCACGCTAGACCTCGCGTAGCCATGAACAGCACCAACGCAAAAGCACAACCGGATAACAAACTTGCTTTGTCGCGTACTGCGAATAACAGCGGATCATCATGCATTTCACCGCGATGAGCTTTCATCCACATCCAGCTTATCCAAAACAGCATGACGGGCACGGCACTCCACATCACAGCAGGTTGCTGGTAGAGCTTAACCACAGCATCGCTATTCAAATACAAGGCCAGAACTACCACGGCGGCGTAGCCTGAGGTGATGCCCAATGATTGCACCAGCGGCGCATCGGACGTCCAATAACCTCGCCCGTGCGCGTGATCACGACCCACATCAGCCTGCGTTTTTAATTCAGCGTAGCGTTTTACAAAAGCCAGCGATAAAAATAAAAACACAGAGAATGCTAACAACCAAAACGATAAAGAAATTCCCGCTGCTGCGGCACCGGCAATAATGCGCACGGTATACAGCATCGCCAACACTAAACAATCGATCAGCACGACGCGCTTTAAACTCCATGAATAAGCGCACGTCAATAAAAAATAGAACAGTAACCACCCCACAAATGCCGAGCCAACCGGAATGGCAAATAAAAAGGCATTCAGCAGTAGCAGAGGAAATAAGACCACGCCTTTGGCTACGCTAACCCGACCTGAGGCGAATGGTCGCCGTCGTTTACGCGGATGATGGCGATCACTGTCCAGATCAAATAAATCGTTGGCGATATAAACGGCGGAAGCGCATAAGCTGAATGAAAAAAATGCCAGCAACAGCATGCTGGATAAATCAGCACCCGGCGTTTGATGCGCAGCGAGTGGCGCGATGAATAACAATAAATTTTTCAGCCACTGATGCATACGCAGAACAGAGGGTAAGGCACCGGCATGTGACGACAACGACAGAAATTCTTTTTCAACCTCACAATATTCACGCGCTTGTCGCTGCACGCTCACAGACGCATTCACCACAATCGCATGACGAGCCTCTGTCCACACAGGCAGGTCATCGGCAGAATTACCTGCGTAATCAAATCCTTTATGACCAAAATGACCAAAGCGCTCTTTCAGTGCAGCGGCTTTATGGCGAGCACTCAGATTATGAACACCATCACTAGCCATCACTTCATCAAATATACCCAGATGACTTGCAATGGCATCAGCCATCAAGCGATCAGACGCTGTGCACAGGATTAAACGCCGACCCTGGGCGCGCTGCTCTTTTAGCCAAACTATCAAATCATGGTTGTAAGGTAATGCAGATGCATCAAAGTCAGTCAGGCTCGCTAATCGCTGCTTGAGATGGGCCTTACCTTGGGCTAGCCAAAGCGGAATTTGCAATGCCTGTAGCGGATGGGAACGCAGAGCCCGCACCGCAGACTCATGCAGGGTATCGGTCAGTATCAGTGTTCCGTCGAGATCAACGGCGAGCGGGATGGCAGTCAAATGCTGGTCCTCTGGGACGAAACTGAGCCGTATTGTAAATCAGAGAATTTATCTACAAAAAAAAGATAAAGGCCGCCGACCCCACTGGGCACGACGGCCTTAGCTAAATAAGCCGGATTTAACGCTGAGATACCGCGTCAACTACGGCCAATGCGGTCATATTGACGATACGGCGGACTGTCGCTGAGGGCGTCAAGACATGAACGGCACGTGCACAGCCTAAAAGAATCGGGCCAATCGCCACGCCATTACCCGCAGCCACCTTCAACAAGTTGTAAGCGATATTCGCCGAATCCATACTAGAAAATACCAACAGATTAGCATCGCCTTTGAGCGGCGTATCCGGCATAGCTTGACGCAGTGTGTGCGCATCAAGCGCAACATCACCGTGCATTTCGCCATCGACTTCTAAGTCAGGCGCACGCGCGCGAATCAAACTCAATGCTTCGCGCATACGACAAGCGGATTCGCTATTACTACTGCCAAAGTTGGAATGCGAAAGTAAAGCGGCACGGGGATGCAAACCAAAACGTCGCATCTCTTCAGCCGCCATGATCGTAATTTCTGCAATCTGTTCAGCTGTTGGAGTCTCATTAACATGCGTATCGACCAGCACGACCTGACGATCCGGCAGTACCAAGGCATTCATCGCTGCATACGTATTCACGCCCGCACGACGTCCGAGCACCTGATCAATGTAATGCAGATGTAAATTAACGGTACCGAAGGTGCCGCAGATCATGCCGTCTGCATCACCTTTATGAATCGCCATGGAGCCGATCAGCGTATGACGACGACGCATCTCTAACTTAGCGTACTGCTCATTGACCCCTTTTCGGTGGGTCATCGATAAATAGGTTTCCCAATAAGAGCGATAGCGATCATCACGCTCAGGATTAATGACATCAAAATCAATCTCTGGACGCAGTCGTAATCCATAGCGCTCTATGCGTTGCGCTAACACCGCAGGGCGACCAATCAAAATCGGTTTCGCTAAACCTTCGTCAATCACTACCTGAACAGCACGCAATACACGTTCTTCTTCACCCTCGGCAAACACGATACGTTTTTTTGCAGCGGGCGCTTTTTTAGCCATCGCAAACACTGGCTTCATTAAGCTACCGCTGTGATAAACAAATTGCTGCAACTTGTCAGTGTAAGCAGTCATGTCTTTGATTGGACGCTGTGCCACACCTGATTTTTGCGCAGCTAGTGCAACAGCAGGAGCGATTTTCAGCATCAAGCGCGGATCAAACGGCTTGGGGATGATGTAGTCAGCACCAAAGGCTAAATTAGTTACGCCGTAGGTCGTTGCGACCACATCAGATTGTTCTGCCTGCGCTAATTCTGCAATCGCATGCACTGTCGCGATTTCCATCGAGCGTGTAATCGTCGTCGCACCGCAGTCGAGCGCGCCACGAAAAATATACGGAAAGCACAGCACGTTATTTACTTGATTCGGATAATCCGAGCGACCCGTCGCTATCACGGCATCGTCACGAACTTCGCGCACTTCTTCAGGAAGAATTTCAGGTGTTGGATTCGCCAATGCGAGTACCAACGGACGTTCTGCCATCGCGCGCACCATCTCAGGCTTTAGCACGCCACCCGCGGACAGACCCAGGAAAATATCTGCGCCCGGAATAACTTCTGCCAACGTACGTGCAGGGATATCTTGAGCAAAACGTTCTTTGTCCGGATCCATTAATTCTTTGCGGCCTTTGTAAACAACACCGGCCAAATCAGTGACAAAGATATTCTCGATCGGAAATCCAAGATCGACGATTAGATCTAAACAAGCTAATGCAGCTGCGCCTGCACCTGATACCACTAACTTACATTTTTTTAGATCTTTACCAACGACCTTCAGGCCATTCAAAATTGCTGCACCAACGATGATGGCGGTTCCATGTTGATCATCATGGAACACCGGAATTTTCATCCGGTCACGCAATTTACGTTCAATGTAAAAACATTCGGGTGCTTTGATGTCCTCTAAATTAACGCCACCAAAGGTAGGCTCTAGCGCGGCAATGATATCGACTAATTTATCGGGATCGGATTCGTTGATTTCAATGTCGAACACATCAATGCCAGCAAACTTCTTAAACAGAACGCCCTTACCTTCCATCACTGGCTTAGCTGCTAACGGTCCAATATTGCCCAGACCCAGCACCGCCGTGCCATTAGTGATGACCGCCACCAGATTGCCACGGGCGGTATAACGAAACGCATTCGCTGGATCCGCTGCGATCTCTTCGCAAGCCGCCGCCACCCCGGGCGAATAGGCCAATGCTAGATCGCGCTGGTTTGTCAGCTGCTTGGTAGGGGTGACGCTGATTTTTCCTGGGGAGGGGAATTCGTGGTACTCGAGAGCCGCCTGACGAAATTGCTGACGGAGCTCTTTTTGGTTGTGATCTGATTCCATGGAGGGGCGACTTTCTTTGATGCGTCATGCTAGGTACTGGATTTTATCAGACGGCCGATTTTCGAACACTCTGACGTCACCATGCTTATGTGAAAAAGATCGATATCAGCCCTTACGGGATCAAGGCTCAGCCTATAGGTTAAAAATTTTCATGCCAACCCTACTGAATATCTACAGTACCTTCGCGCGCCCGCAGCGCTCACCCTGACGCAATTTAGCTTAGTTAAGGGCACTCTTAGGTAGAATCGCTGCATGCTTAGCGAATTTCAACTCATAGCTCGTTATTTCAAACGCAATCCACGAGCGGGTGGGCCCGTACAACTTGGGGTGGGTGATGATTGTGCGTTACTCCAACCACCGAATGGTGAGCTGTTGGCCGTATCCACCGACATGCTGATTGAAGGTCGGCATTTTTTCGCTGGCACCAATCCTTGCGATTTGGGGCATAAAGCACTGGCAGTCAATCTTTCCGATCTCGCTGCCATGGCTGCGCAACCTATCAGCTTTACTTTGGCACTGGCCTTACCGGCATCGGACCCGCAGTGGCTACAAGCTTTTTCGGAGGGTTTATTCCATCTAGCCGATGCACAGGGGATAGAACTCATGGGTGGCGACACCACGCGCGGACCACTCACGATTAGCATTACTGTCATAGGTAGTGTGCCGAACACAAAGGCACTCAAACGCAGCGGCGCGCAAGCGGGCGATGAATTATGGGTCTCAGGAACCCTAGGTGATGCACGCCTTGCTCTGGAAGTTTTACAAAATAAACGCACTCTTGCACCTGATCTGTTAACGAAGGCCTCTGAACGACTACACCGACCCGAACCACGTGTTGCGCTGGGTTTAGCTTTGCGCGGCAATGCTACCGCTGCAATTGATGTATCCGATGGCTTGTTGGGTGATCTGGGACATTTGCTGAATCAGTCATCACTGAGCGCTACTCTGCTCGCTGACGATCTGCCATTCGGTGAAGCATTAGGCAGTCAAACTATCGATACGCGCTATGAATTGGCATTAAACGGTGGTGATGACTATGAATTAATTTTCAGCGCAGCGCCGGATCAACATCAAGCTGTCATCGACGCCGGGCATCGTAGCCACACTCAGGTCACCTGCATCGGTCGGTTAAGTAAAGGATCGGGCATTCATGTGCAAGATCAACAAGGCAATCTCATTTCAGCCACCAATCACTCCTTCGATCATTTCACTGAAAACAGCACAACGTGAATTCTTCAACACCCAGCCCTGCTTTTGAAAGAGCACCGATTATTCGCCCCGGGGTAAATTTCATGCTGTCCCATCCCGCACATATCTTGTCACTGGGTTTGGGTAGCGGACTCTCACGCATTGTGCCCGGCACAGTCGGCACGTTGTTTGGCTGGTTGTTGTTTCATGCACTCTCAGTGCGTTGGCCAGAAATCATGACACCCACTACGTGGGCTTGGATCATAACTATCGGATTTATTGTCGGCGTATGGGCATGCAATAAAACAGGACATGCACTCGGCGTGTTAGATCACGGCGCGATGGTCTGGGATGAAATCATTGCTATCTGGCTCGTGATGTTATTCGTGACACCGGCGAGCTTTAAAGTACAGATGTGGGCTTTTTTAGTGTTCCGCGCGTTTGACATGATCAAACCTCCACCAATACGTCAATTCGAACAAAAATTTAAAGGCGGATTTGGTGTGATGGGCGACGATATCATTGCGGCGTTCTTCACTTTGCTAGTGTTTGCGCTCTGGCGTTTTATTTAACTCTGTTTCGATGCTCTGAAGCGACGTAAAAAAGGAATCGGTCATGGACACATTGCATGAACTCGCCACCGAAGTCGGCAAAGCACTCAAGCAGCGCGGCTGGTTACTAGCAACGGCTGAATCCATTACCGGTGGCAGCATATCGCAAGCGATTACCGATATTCCCGGTTCGTCAGAATGGTTTGATTGTGGCTTTGTGACGTATTCGAATGGATCGAAAACACAATTTTTAGAAGTGCCAGAAGCACTCCTCGCACAGCACGGAGCGGTCAGCGAAGAAGTCGCGGCCGAAATGGCCAAGGGCACACTTGCGAATACCGATGCACACATCACGCTCTCAACGACGGGTATCGCAGGGCCTGGTGGAGCGGTTCCCGGTAAGCCCGTGGGCACCGTTTGTTTTGGTTGGGCATGCGAAAAGCGTGTGCATACAGAGCGAGTTGTGTTTGCTGGTGATCGGCATTCCGTGCGAACACAGACAGCAGAACATGCACTAAAAGGCTTGCTGACATTTATGCAGCAACTTTAAAAAATAAGCTTGTTCGTTGTTCGGTTGCTCGAAAATCACTTATTGCATCTGATCATGTCTAACACTCAAGATGATTTTTACCTGCTGTCTAAAAATTTGATAACCGCACTTCAACTACACATATAAGCTAATTATTAGCGCGCATCCCATTTTTTGAATAACCATATCGAAATTTTCGATCACGATTTTCAATCAACTTGAGCCTACCCATACTCCTCTGGCCGTTGCCTTTGGATGGTTTCGTCAGATGGTGATAACCGCACCGATCTTAATGATCGGTGATCATTTTTTGCCGAGGCTGGCTTAAGGCACGGCCCCTACATTCAGCAGTCGTTGATTTCATTATCATGGTGGCGCTTTAAAACAGCACCACCATGATTAGTTTTAGCGAAACTGGTTGATGGCATCGCGTGTTTGCAGTGCGACGCGCGATGCCGCTTCAGCAAAACTCTCATTACCCTCGGGCGTAGCGTAAAGAATGGCGCGCGATGAATTAATCATCATGCCTGCACCTGTCGAACTACGACCCGCCTTAACAGTCGCTTCGATATCACCACCTTGTGCACCGATGCCAGGTACCAGCAACGGCATGTCGCCGACGATTTTTCTAACTTGCTCCAGCTCATGAGGAAAAGTTGCGCCAACCACCAAGCCACACTGGCCATGAGGATTCCATTTTTCAGACACCATACGCGCAACATGCTGATACAAGGGAATGCCATCAATCGTCAGAAACTGCAAATCTGAGCCGCCGGGATTCGATGTGCGACACAGGATGATGGCACCGCGATCCTTCCACTCTAAATAAGGCGCAACAGAATCAAATCCCATATACGGATTTAAGGTCACCGCATCGGCGTCGTAACGCTCGAAAGCCTCGCGTGCATATTGTTCAGCGGTTGAACCGATGTCGCCGCGTTTAGCGTCGAGCACAATCGGAATATCAGGATAGTTTTGTTTCAGATAATCACAGATCGCTTGCAGTTGATCCTCCGCCGCCAGCGCAGCGAAATAAGCGATTTGAGGCTTGAAAGCGCATGCGTAGCTAGCAGTAGCATCGATGATAGCTTTGCAAAACAAAAAAATCGCATCCGGCTTATCTTTAAATTCAGCAGGAAACCGCGCCACATCGGGATCTAATCCCACACAGAGCAAAGAATGATGGTTTGCTGTTGAAACAGCTAGTTTTTCAGTGAATGTCACGATAGTCGAAATGAAAAGTTTGAGGCCATGAAGTCCCCGATATTGTAGCCGGTCATGCTATTGTCACGCCCCATGAGACATCTCAACCGCAAAGATCTGGTGCTGCTTGCGCTTTTAACGCTGTTCTGGGGCCTGAATTGGCCAGTCATGAAAATTGGTGTGCGCGAATTTCCGCCGCTGACTTTTCGCGTGCTTAGCATGGTCGGTGGCCTCGCTGTCATTTGGCTCGTAGCGCGAGTGCAAGGTATTTCGCTCACCATTCCCAAGGGTGAATCCCGCACCATCATCAAACTAGCCATTCCCAACATGCTGATATGGCACTCGCTAATTATTGTCGGCGTAAAAATGTTGTCGTCCGGTCGTGCAGCCATCCTTGGCTACACCATGCCTGCTTGGGCAGTCTTGGCCGGTCTGGTATTTTTTGGTGATCGTATCAATCGCTCTTCTCTCGTTGGCATTCTGCTCGCCATGTCAGGAGCCATGCTCTTACTATCCAGTGAGTTTTCAAGAATATCGGGTCAACCACTGGGAACATTGCTGGTACTGATTGCTGCTGCTGGTTGGGGCTTTGGAACCGTGCTAATGAAGCGCACCATCATTGACATGCCGACCTTATCACTTACTTTTTGGATGTTGGCATTTGCCAGCACTTGCATTACTCTGATCGCGCTGATCGTTGAAGGCCCCCGCATGCGCTGGCCGAACTCGGTAGAGTGGCTATGCATTGCCTACAACGCGATTATTATTTTTGGTTTCGCCCATGTGGTGTGGTTCAAACTAGCGCGCATACTTCCACCTGTAGCCTCTAGTTTGTCAGTGATGTTTATCCCCGTATTAGGTACTTTTTCAGGTGCGTGGATACTCGGCGAAACACCTCACTGGCAAGATTACGCTGCGATTGTGTTGATTTTGGGTGCAATGTCGACAGTCATGTTCAAACCAAAACAAAACCCAGCGACAGAGACTCAAGAAAACTTATGATTGAGTACAGCACCACGCGTTAATAGTTTTCGTAAATCCATTCGAGTAAATCGTTAAAACTCGGTCTGGCTGAATTCGCTTCTGCATGATTAATCATGCATACAACACTGATCCACCGACCTGATTTTGCTTTCACATAACCGGCAATGCTAGCCACATCGCTAAGACTGCCCGTTTTTATGTGCGCTCGATTCTTAACCGCAGAATTTTTAAGCGTTCGAATCATCGTACCGTCAACACCTACGATCGGTAATGAGGCAATAAATTCTGGCATGTAGGGACTGTGCCACGCATGGTAGAGAACCTTGCTTAAGGTATCCGCACTCAAACGCTCTTTACGCGACAAGCCTGCGCCATTTTCAATCACTACATTTTCAGAATGAGCGCCTACAGTATCTAACCAGGCCTTTGCTTGAGTTGCACCGGCTTCAGGTGTTGCAGCTGTAATCGTGGATGATGTCGCTAGACTGATTAGCAATTGACGCGCCATGACGTTATTACTGTGCTTATTAATGTCACGAATAATCTGCGCCAATGTAGGTGATTCCCATTGCAACAATTCACGTGCACTTTCTGGCTTTTTATCGTCGCGCATTACACCGGTGATGCTGCCACCGAGCTCACGCCACAATTGTCGAAACACTGCCTCAAAATAACGCGCGTGATTCAACCTATTTGCGTGTAGTACCAGCACTCGTTCGCCACAGTCTAAGGAATAGCTACCCGAAAAATGCACGGATGATGGATCAACGACAGTACCTAATTTTTCGCGCCAGTTGGTACAGGGCTCAGTATCTAGCTTAGGCGGTTCGATTAAAAAATCGACCATCGGTGGTTCCATCGCCACACGCACGGTCTGAGTTTGCTCATCAGGAAAAAATCGTAAGCTAATCGCTTTTGCATCGAGTAAGAGCGCATCCGGCAGCGCGTTATAAGCACGGTGGGGCAAGCCATCAAATGCTGCTGCATCATCTAGCGTTGTTTGAAACAGGCTGCGATCTAATACTAAGTCACCTTGAATCTCACGTACCCCCAAGCTATGTAAATGACGCAGCAAACGTGTAAGGTCTTCATGTGCCAGTCGCGGATCACCACTTCCTTGAATAATTAAATCGCCATTTAGTACATCACCTATCAGAGGACCCTGCGCATACACACGCGTAATCCAGCGATAATCTGGACCTAACAAGTCTAAGGCCGCCGCTGTTGTCACCAGCTTCATGACCGATGCAGGATTAAAAGCAAGCTGTTGATTGTGGGATGCCAGCACTTGTCCCTCAACCGTTTTAATGTCTAGGGCAACTGCAGCTGTCGGGATACCCGATAACGCCAGCGATTTGCCGAATGGCGCGGGCAAGCCGCTACCGTGTGGTAGCGAGCTACAAGCTGACAGTAGCGTCATTAGTATTAACAAGGCCCATCGGCCGAATAAGCTAGTGCTGCGAATCATTCGCGCTGCCTTCCATAGAATGGCTTAGATTATCCCACGTGATGTATGGACATTTGGCTACAATAGTCTGATTGCATAGCTTTATGAGCACACGATTTTTACGGGATAAGAATGTAATGCTTCCTTTTATTAGCGGCACTGAAATCAAGCAGTATCTGCCTTACCCCACGCTGGTCGATGCTTTGCGAGAGACCTTCACGCAAGTTAATCATGCCCCTCTGCGTCACGCACATCGCATATCTGATCCGGGTCCGACAACACTTTTAATCATGCCCGTCTGGCAGGAATCCAAACAACTCGGCCTAAAAGTGGTTACCGTCGCGCCTGAGAATCGTGGCCAGGGTTTACCGACCGTGCATGCTTTGTTTATTTTGATGGATACCGCTACCGGTGTCCCGATTGCACTCATGGATGGAGAACAACTAACGCTACGACGTACGGCTGCGGCTTCAGCATTAGCGTCGGATTATTTATCGCGCAAAGAGAGTCACCATCTTTTGCTAGTGGGTACCGGACGCTTAGCGCCGCACATGGCTATCGCCCATTGCATGATGCGTCCGATTCAACACGTTAGTGTATGGGGACGAAATTCACAAAGCATTGCGAAGACTATCGAGGCATTACGTGAAGAAGGCTTACCCGAGCATATTGCTATTATTGAGTCGCATGATTTATCGAAGTCAGTCCTACAAGCAGACATCATCTGTTGCGCTACCACGAGCAAAGAGCCTTTAATTTTTCACGATTGGGTAAAACCTGGCACGCATATCGATCTGGTCGGCGGCTTTCGACCCGATATGCGCGAGGCAGATGATGCACTGATGTGCCATGCACAAATTTTTGTTGATACTGTTGCAGGCGCACTAGCTGAAGCAGGTGATTTAATTCAGCCCATACAACAGGGATTGATGACCCGTGATGCCATACGTGCTGAGTTAGCGGATTTGACTACTCATCGTCATGCAGGTCGATTAAATAACGACGACATCACCATCTTTAAATCAGTAGGCACTGCGATTGAGGATTTGTGTGCTGCTAGTCTCGCTTGGGATTCTTGGAAATCAACAAATTAGTTACCGCTTCAGCGCATCTGGCAAAGGAATGAATTCCGTTTCTTCTGGTACCGGTGCAAAGCGTTGATGCAACCAATCGTCGCTAGCTTGTCGGATTCTCTCTTCACTACTTGACACAAAATTCCATGCCATCGTCCGTGGCCCGTCTAATGGTTCGCCACCTAGCAGCATGATGATGGCACCTTGTGATCCACCTCGAATATCTAAACGCGCACCAGTGCGCGTGACGAGCAAGCAGCCTGCGCTGTGCACTCCATCGACTCCACAGTCAATTTCACCACTCACTATATAAAGAGCTTGCTCGGTATATTCCGCAGGCAGGGAAAAATTCGCTGATGGCTGCAAGGTCAACTGTGCATACACCAGTGGTGATCGAGTCGGCAAGCTTGATTGCATCCCCATAAAGCTTCCTGCTACTAATGTGATGAGTGCACCATCGAACATTAATGTCGACAACTCGGATGCTTTTTGGTGAGTGAAATCAGGTTCACACTCTTCATCGGCTTGTGGCAGCGCTTATAAAGAAGAAGCTTGTTCGCGCCGTTGAGTATCGCTACGCTCTGAGTGCACGATGCCGCGCCCCGCTGTCATCCAATTAACTTCACCGGGTCGAATAGTTTGCACATAGCCCAAACTATCGCGATGCAGAATTTCGCCCTCTAATAACCAAGTCACGGTGGCCAGACCAATGTGAGGATGAGGACGAACATCCAAACCTGAACCCGGCGCTAATGACGTAGGACCCATCTGATCAAGAAAAACAAACGGACCGACCATCCGACGTTCAACAGCAGGAAGCGCGCGCCTGACCTGAAAGCCATCACCCAGATCGCGAACGCGCGGAACAATAATAGTTTCTATATTTGACACAATTTATTCTCCAGTGATGCGAATCATGCCAGAGTGGCCTTGCATGAAGTTCATGCCGCCGAATTCTGTTTATCTAAATAAAGATTCAACAATGCTCACTAAATAAGCTAAAAAGTCGAGGATTATCAATTCGATATTCGATTTTGGATAATTTATATGAAGTTTTCAGATGTGCTCCTTGAAAAAGCAGGACGCCGTCCCTATACTTAGCACTCGTTGGAGGAGAGTGCTAACAACTCCCCTGGCAAAAAGTCTTTTCAAGTCCAGCCAGCGAAGTCGGACCCCCGTTAACTGGCGCACAAACAAACATAATTTATTGTTTTAAGGAGTTTTTATGAAGATTCGTCCCTTGCACGACCGCATTGTCGTTCAACGCCTAGAGCAGGAAACTAAGACAGCGTCGGGCATCGTAATCCCAGATCAGGCAGCCGAAAAGCCAGATCAAGGCGTAGTGAAGGCCGTTGGTAATGGCAAAGTTGGTGATGACGGCAAGGTTCGTCCTCTCGACGTCAAAGTCGGCGACAAAGTCCTTTTTGGTAAATACTCAGGTCAAACCGTCAAAGTCGGTGACGACGAATTGCTCGTCATGCGTGAAGACGACGTGATGGCTGTCGTCGAATAACGAATAAATTACAGAGCAAAATCGAATAACGAATCAAGGAGTAACAACATGGCAGCTAAAGAAGTCGTTTTTGGCGACGTCGCCCGTCAGAAAATGGTTGAAGGCGTAAACATTCTCGCCAACGCAGTAAAAGTCACTTTAGGTCCTAAAGGCCGCAATGTGATTCTGGAGCGCTCGTTCGGCTCCCCTACCGTCACTAAAGATGGTGTGTCAGTCGCCAAAGAAATCGAGCTCAAAGACAAGCTGATGAACATGGGCGCGCAGATGGTAAAAGAAGTTGCATCAAAAACTTCTGACAATGCCGGTGACGGTACCACCACTGCAACCGTATTGGCACAAGCCATCGTTCGTGAAGGTATGAAGTATGTTGCCGCCGGCATGAACCCGATGGATCTGAAGCGCGGTATTGATAAAGCCGTGGCAGCGACCGTTGAAGAATTGAAAAAAATCTCTAAGCCTTGCACGACATCGAAAGAAATCGCTCAAGTCGGTTCGATCTCGGCTAACTCGGATAGCTCAATCGGTGATCGTATCGCTGAAGCAATGGAAAAAGTCGGCAAAGAAGGCGTTATCACTGTTGAAGATGGCAAGTCACTGAACGACGAACTCGATATCGTCGAAGGTATGCAATTCGACCGTGGCTATCTGTCACCTTACTTCATCAACAACCCAGACAAGCAAGTCGCGCTGATGGACAATCCTTTCATCCTGTTGTGCGACAAGAAGATTTCCAACATTCGTGATCTGCTGCCCGTACTGGAGCAAGTAGCGAAAGCCGGTCGTCCACTGCTGATCATCGCTGAAGATATCGAAGGCGAAGCACTGGCAACTCTGGTGGTGAATAACATCCGCGGCATTCTGAAAACTTGTGCTGTTAAGGCGCCTGGTTTCGGTGATCGTCGTAAAGCAATGCTGGAAGACATCGCTATTTTGACTGGTGGTCAAGTTATCGCTGAAGAAGTGGGTCTGACATTAGAGAAAGTCACCCTGAACGATCTCGGCCAAGCTAAACGTATTGAAGTGGGTAAGGAAAACACCACGATCATTGATGGCGCTGGCGTAAGCAAATCGATCGAAGCGCGCGTAAAACAATTGCGCGTTCAAATTGACGAAGCAACGTCTGACTACGATCGCGAAAAATTGCAAGAGCGCGTTGCCAAGTTGGCCGGCGGCGTTGCAGTGATCAAAGTTGGCGCTGCAACCGAAGTCGAAATGAAAGAGAAGAAAGCGCGCGTAGAAGATGCTCTGCATGCAACTCGCGCTGCTGTTGAAGAAGGTATTGTTGCAGGTGGTGGTGTTGCGTTGCTGCGTGCACGTGCCAACCTGAAAATCAAAGGTGACAATCCTGATCAAGAAGCTGGTATCAAGATCGTTCTGCGCGCAATGGAAGAGCCACTGCGCATGATCGTTAGCAATGCTGGCGAAGAAGCTTCTGTGGTCGTCAACAAAGTACTCGAAGGCAAAGGTAACTTCGGTTACAACGCGGCTAACGGTACCTATGGCGATATGGTTGAAATGGGTGTGCTTGATCCAGCCAAGGTCACACGCTCTGCTTTGCAAAATGCAGCTTCAATCGCATCACTGATGCTCACTACTGATTGCATGGTATCTGATCTGGTTGAAGACAAGCCAGCTGGCGGCGGCGGTATGGGCGGCATGGGTGGTATGGGCGGCATGGGTGGTATGGATGGAATGATGTAATCCAGAATCAACCGCTGCACAATAAAAAACCCGCGCTCTGCGCGGGTTTTTTTATGCCCTAAAAAATTCTAATCCACGCTCATCTATCATTTCGGTAGAAAGCTTGCGCCTCATCAGACGCACTGCTGTTGCCGCCAAAACTCTCGCTTCGTAAGCGTTACGCACTTATCACAAGAAATTTTAACGATCAGAGCGATCGATTAAAACAAAAGGTAACAAGCAACGAGGGGATGACATGCTACCTATTCTGAGGCGCACAGGAATAATTCAGCCAACTTTACCCAGTCTATTGCATGAATCATATCTATCAAGAATGAATACCGAGTGCCTCTCAAAAATCAATAAGATCAGCATTAATCATTCAACCAAAACAGCGATGGAAGAAATTAATAGCCTGTATCAAATCTCCATTAATGAAGAAGTAAAAAATCAATATGGCATGCTGCCTGCCAACCAACTCTTTTTACCTGATGATTCATTCACATCAAAAGAATTAGCCAAAGGTCATCAAATTTCGTGTGGACTTTTTTCTTCGCATGAATTTCAACAAAATTACTCTGTAACAGTGTCTCAAATGTCACTTGAAGCAGCAATTAATCCTTATCATAAAAATTATCTTATGAAGTCGTTTCAAAGAACCATTTTAGCGATCACTGCAAAAGAGCGGAATGCGCTGTCAGAAATAATTCATCCGAAAGTTTTTGACTGGCTAGATTTGAAAATGAATCCAGATGAAATTAAATTATCTTCCAACGTAGCGCAAAAAAATTTACCGCAACTTCGATTGCATCATGTGCTCGCCTTGGTTGACTATTGCAATTCACAGACCGGCAGCTTTAATTCTGTCAATGATGCGCTGAGAGTGTGGCAAATGTCTGGATCCGATACATTCGCCAGAATAAGTAGCTGCCTGATTAGCGCATTAGATGAAGCCTTAGAGATATTATCGTTGAATGAGAAATTCAAATATGAAGGACCCGCTTACAAAGGCCTAGTGCTGGCTAACGGCGCAGGGCCGTATCGACTCGCTCATATGCAGGTGGGTATGACTTATGTCAGCCCTCACTGGCTGTCAGCAACTACCCAACCTGAATCCAGTTATGCCAGCGAAGCATCCTGCTACAGCCCGCATGCCATCTCAACCAATGTACGAGATACTCAGATGACCATCGTTCATACGAAGGCAGTCAAGGTTCATCTTTTTAATGACATCAGCTCTATCGATCAAGGCGAGATCATGATCTCCAGAAAAGCATTTGAGTTTTTATCACCTATGACAGTCGATGCTCAAGTACTCGCATCAGGTCATGCTCGTAACGAGCTGTATTGCAAGATGAAAAATGAAGATTTATAGCTTGATGAAAATACAGGATCTTTGCAGCTGATGAGATTTCACATACTGCGCAAATTTATTTGCGCTAAACAGGTTTTATGATTTCCACGAAGGAGTACGTTTTTCTATAAAAGCTTGCACACCTTCCAAAGCCGCTTCATCCATCATGTTGCACGCCATATTCTCACCAGCCAACTGATAAGCGGCTGCAATACCCATCTCTAGCTGGCGGTAAAACAATTGCTTACCCATGGCAATCGCAACAGCTGGCTTGGCGATGATACTTTTCGCAAGCAGGGAAATTTCGTTATCCAATAATTCAGGAGACGCAACGCGATTCACCAAGCCGCGTTCTTTGGCAGCATGCGCATCAATGAACTCACCCGTCAGTAACATTTCCATCGCTTGCTTACGCGGCACATTGCGCGACAACCCTACGGATGGCGTCGAACAAAATAATCCATAATTAACACCGGATACAGCAAAACTGGCGTCCGTAGAAGCCACCGCGAGATCGCACATAGACACCAACTGACAACCGGCAGCCGTCGCAAGACCATGGACGCGGGCAATGACTGGTTGAGGCATTTGCTGTATCGCTAACATCAATTTACTGCAACGATGAAAGAGCTCTTTGTAATACGCATTCGATGGTTCAGCTCGCATCTGTTTTAAATCATGTCCTGCGCAAAATGCCTTACCTCGTGCAGCCAGTACTACGACTCTGACCGTAGGATCTATTGCAATCGCATCAACCTCAGTTTGTAGCGCTGCCAGCATTTCTTCTGACAATGGATTAAAACGATCACCGCGATTCAGCGTGAGTGTAACAATACCTTGTTCACGCTGATTGATGACGTAAGGAGTATCCGCGGATGAATTTGGCTGACTCATGATGTCTCTCGTCTGTTTTTTTGTGCAGGGCTATTCGAAATTTCTTCAGGCTCGTATTCTTCTCGTGGTTGCTCTAGACCTAATGACACTGGGGGTTGATAACTTGCCAGCAGCGCGACGCGTCGTTCAGGTGTTTCTAAACTAATGCGTCCAAGGACGCCGCTTCGATAATCTTGCAACAGTGTGTGCGCCGCTTTTTCAACATCCGCCTCTCCACCTCGTAAACGCAAACCACGTTTCTGAGCAATGGCCTCTAAAACGCCCACACCATCAATCACACTTGAAGTCATGCCATAACGCGTCACGAGCATAGCGCGATAATGTTCGAGTAACTGGCTCGCAAGAAAGGCAGCGACTTCTTCTTCAATAATCGCATTCACACCAATCGCATGACTAGCTGCCAGCATCAAGCCATCAGTGGGATGAGCTATTTTCGGCCACATCATGCCGGGCGTATCAATCAAGACAATGTTATTACCTAAAAATAGTCGTTGCTGAGTCTTGGTGACGGCTGGCTCATCTCCCACCTTGGCTACGCGCTTCTTTAACAAAGCATTCATCAAGGTAGATTTGCCGACATTCGGAATACCCATAATCATCACACGCAAAGGCTTGAGCGTTGTGCCGCGATGAGGAGTTAGTTTCATACACACAGCTGGAATTTTTGCTACTTCGGCCGCTTTTTTACAGGAGAGCGCAATCGCATGCACTTGGGGTTGAGCGTCGTAATACTTAAGCCATGCTTGCGTTGCAGCAGGATCTGCTAAGTCACTTTTATTCAGTATTTTTAAGCAGGGACGCTGACGCGCTTTGCGTAACTCAGTAATCATGGGGTTACTGCTCGCTTCTGGCAGTCGGGCGTCCAGCACCTCAATGACGAGGTCTGTTTTCTCCATGGACTCGGCGGCTTTTTTGCGCGCAGAGTTCATATGACCGGGAAACCATTGGATGGACATGAAAAGAGCCGATGAAAAAATAGTGAAGCGGATAAAAATGAGTTGTGAACCGGTATTCTACCTGCCCTCTCGAATTCAACCGGGAGTGGCAAATCTTCTTCAGATACGACCAGACGACCTACTCGTCATGCTTGAAAGTAGCCTCGACTTTGGAGTTGTTCAAGATATCAATGACTAGAACTGCAATCACCGGCTAGTCATGGACATTCAAAACCTAACAAATGGCAAAATTATGTATCTGAGGATGCTGCATTCCCATGGACTATACTCGCAGTTTGGCAATGAATTGCATCCCCCCCTTTGTGTAAATCGACTCCAATGAATAAAATTATGTCACTTCGTTTTTTTATAGTTTCTCTAGTATTTATTACCTTGCTACTTCCTGAGGTTTCTTTTGCAAAAAGTCAGCCTCACTCAAAAAAAGCTGCAAGCACTTCTGTTACATCCAAACACAAGACTGCCAAAAAAGTTCTAGCTTCTGAGGAGTCGGAGTTTACTAACTTCATGCAATGGAAAGCCGTTGCTGAATTTGTGAATCAAATGGGTGAGCAGCACGGCTTTAATCAAGATGAACTGAATACTTTATTTTCTCAAGTACATTACGTAGAAAAAGTCGTTAAATTAATTAATCCTGGTCCCTCGGGTAAAGGTAAAAACTGGTCAGCTTACAAGAGTCGTTTTGTCGAACCACTACGCATACGCTCCGGACTACTTTTTTGGGAAAAATATGAAACCGAACTCCGCCGCGCCCAAAGTGAATTTGGTGTCCCTCCTGAAATCATAGTCAGCATTCTCGGCGTAGAGACTATCTATGGCCGCAGTCCGGGTAACATACGCGTTATGGATGCGCTAACGACATTGGCATTCGCTTATCCAGATACAGTTAACCGCGAAGAAAGAATGCGCTACTTTCGCGACGAACTAGAGCAAATTCTTTTATATGCGCGCGAGAATAATATCGATCCACTGAGTGTTTCTGGATCATTTGCCGGAGCAATTGGATACCCTCAATTTATGCCAAGTAGCATTCGCCGCTTTGCTGTTGATTTTGATGGTGATGGCCGTATCGATCTCAGAAATTCACCTGCCGACGCTATTGGTAGCGTAGCCAGCTTTCTGTCTCAGCATGGATGGGCTGCGGACCTACCGTTAGCCTACCCCGTCACTGTTGATAAGAGCGCAGAATCGGAGTGGAAGCCTTTGATAGGTGTAGTTCTCGCTGCCACCAATACCACTGATGAAATAAGCCGCGCAGGCGTTACATTACCCGCAGATATTACGCCTACGCTGATGGTTGGCCTAATCGATTTAGAAGACGGCATTCATCCAACACAGTATTGGCTTGGTAGCGCCAATTTTTTTGCTATCACTAAATATAACCGAAGTTTTTATTACGCGATGGCAGTCATTGAACTGAGTAAAACTCTCAAACAACGACACTAACCATGAATCCATTTCCTAGTGCAGATACCCTGACAGAAAAACAGATCATTGCACTCACAAGCGCATGGCTAGAAAAGGTTGTGATTGGCTTAAATCTTTGTCCATTTGCGAAACCTGTACACACTAAAGGTCAAATAGATTATTTTCTAAGTCATGCTCGCGACGAGTCCACTTTGGCAACCGATCTCAGGCTCGCTATGCAGCGCTTAATTGCAGCACCGCCCGAAACTATAGATACCTGCTTACTGATACATCCATGGACTCTTTCTGACTTCATCGAGTACAACAATTTTCTTGATATCGCTGACGAAATTTTGGATGAATTGGATTTAATTGGCGTATTGCAGATTGCAAGCTTTCATCCTGACTATCAATTCGCAGGAACTTCCGAAGATGATGTCACTAACTGCACCAATCGGTCTCCGTTTCCTCTGCTGCACTTATTGAGAGAAGAAAGTCTGGATAAAGCAACGGCTGCACTTCCGGATTCGAGCGTGATTGTGGATCGCAATTTAGAAACCATGAACTCGCTAGGTCATGAAGGCTGGAATCAGTTGCAATCGCAATTAAAACTATCCATAAAATCCACTTCGTAAGCAGCTTACTCGCTATGCAGCATCAGGTTCACTCATTCATGGGTATTCAGAGCCACTCTTTCTCCACGTTGTAGACACTTAGGCGGCACTCCCGCATCCGCATGCTTTTGCGTATGCAACTCCTTTGCCGACTAAGCCCAACTCTGTATGAAAAGTCGAACTTCTAACCCAACAATGTTGCCAGATTCACTAATTCTTTCT
>JBEDHZ010000057.1:0-10379 GCA_041173845.1 Pseudomonadota bacterium | reverse complement strand
TGAGGAGCGTCGGCAGGAGTTAGCAGAGTTGATAGCGCTGGGCTGCGACTGGATTATCACTAGCTCGGAAGCCTTACGAAATCTCAAAGAGGACGTCGAGCAGGTCGCAGGAAGTGCCGGTTGGCAGCAAATTCGACAGGCAACCTTGATCGTTCCGCACGTTCGTATCGCAGAGACTGCAAAAAACATGGGATTTCAGCAGGTGATTCTCACCTCATCAGGCGACGAAGCACTGATCGCCGCGATACAATCGCGTCCATGAGCGAGTTACCACCATCCCCCCCATCGTCGTCTGCACCTGAGAACCTGGCGTCAACGCCGGCACCTGCTTTGAGTTCGGAGTCTGAGCCTATGCTTGCCCACGATTCAGTAGCTCAACACTCAGCGCCTGAAACTCATACGCCCGCCTCGACGGTGCAGCAGCCTGCTGCCGCGACTAGCGAAGCCGCGATAGATCCTAAACCCCTAGATCCATCTGTACCGCCTGCACGCTCGTGGGGAGATCGGCTGCGTGAGAGTTTGGACAGTAAGGAATTTAATCTCAAGCTAATCGTTGGCTTATTGGCTTTTTTGTTGGGTCTGCAGTGGTGGAGTGCGCGGAACGACATTAGCGATTTGCGTCGCGAGTTGGCACAACGCCTGCAGTCGGGCGACAACATGAATACCCAGACTAAGCTAATCGCCAATCGCGTTGATGATGAGATGAAGCTAGTGCAGGGCAAAGTTGCGGTGCTCGAAGCCAAGCAAGTGGAGTCACAAGGGCAGCAATTGGCGCTGGAGCAGTTGTATCAGGATCTGGCAAAAAATCGTGATGACTGGGCTTTAGCAGAAATTGAACAAGTTCTTTCTACGGCTAGTCAGCAGCTGCAGCTCGCTGGAAACGTACGCGGCGCATTGATTGCCCTGCAAAACGCGGATGCACGCTTAGCGCGCACGGATCGCCCACAATTTATCGCCATTCGACGTGCGATTGCAAAAGACACTGACAACCTGAAAAGTTTGCCGAGTGTTGATTTGACCGGCATTGCGGTGCGGCTGGATGCCTTGGTAGCGCAAATTGATCAGATGCCTTTGTTATCTGACGCTAAGCCAGCAGTGGTGGCACCGGCGCCGAAGTCTAAGCTGGCATCACCCACCCCAAATGATGTCAAGGTGAGCGAGGATTGGCGTGGCGTAGTGTTGGAACGCTGGAATAGCTGGAGCAGCGATTTATGGAATGAGCTTCGCCAGTTAGTTCGCGTGCGTGTAGTAGGTACACCAGAGGCCTTGTTGCTCTCACCGGGTGAGGCATTCTTTGCTCGAGAAAATTTAAAATTACGTCTGTTGAATGCACGACTGGCACTGTTGTCGCGTAATGATGCTGCGTTTAGAAGCGACTTAGCTGAAGCTGATCGTGCGCTGGTACGTTATTTTGAAATTCGCTCAAGACAGACGCAAGCCGCTCGTGAGTTAATTAAGCAGTTGCAAGAGAGTGTGCTCAACATTGAAATGCCGACACTCTCGCATAGCCTTGCTGCCGTTCGTCAGTCTCGTTCGCGGCCCTGATCACTATGCGCTTTTTTATCTGGCTCATGATCTTGTTAGCCTCCGCCATTGGTTTGGCGGTGCTCGCGCGCTTTAATCCCGGTAATGTCGTTTTGTTTTATCCACCGTACCGGATTGATTTCTCCCTGAATTTTTTTATCGTCGTGCTGCTCGCCAGCTTTTCTTTTGTGTTGGTGATACTTGCGGCTGTGCGTGCGACTCTGGCACTGCCGCGTCAAGTAGAGCAGTACCGCGCTATGCGGCAGTTGCGTGAATCGGGCCGCGCATTGAACGAAGCGTTGCAGAGTTATCTCGAAGGCCGTTTTGGTCGCGCAGAAAAATTAGCCGAACGGGCGGCCGCTTCGCCAGACAATGCCGGCTTGGCGGCGTTGATTGGGGCGCGTGCAGCGCAGCGTATGCAGCAACCCAGTCGACGTGATGAATGGCTTTTGAAAGCCGATGAAGATAGCAATCTGCGTACTGCCAGGCTGATGACAGCCGTTGAGTTATATGCCGAAGACGTCAAAGAAACAGATCGTGCTTTGGATGCGTTACGTGAATTAAACACTAGTGGTATTCGTCATACTCAGGCTTTACGACTAGCGCTCAAAGTTCATCAAAATGCGCGCAACTGGCCTGAGGTTTTGCGTCTTGTGCGTTTGTTAGATAAACATAAATCGCTGCATCCCACACTATCACGACGGCTGAGAGATATGGCTTACGAGGCTTTGCTGACTAAAGCCAGCGAAGATCCAGAATCCTTGAAATTGCTTTGGTCCAAAGTACCAACGGAAGATAGGCTGAGTACCGTCGTTGCGGTGCAAGCGGCGAATGCCTTCATAAAAATTGGTCAGCAAATTGAGGCCAGCTCGATTCTTGAGGCAGCGCTAACGAAAACGTGGGATTCTCGTTTGTTGCGAGCTTACCGACAAGTCGCATCGCCGGCGGGTTCATCAACACTACTAAAACAAATTGAGCATTGTGAACACTGGCTGAGCGAGCGTCCGAATGACACCGAAATTTCGCTGGCGTTAGGCGTGCTGTGTTTAAAACAAAAATTATGGGGTAAAGCGCAGCGTCATTTAGAGCAATCAATTTCTGGTGGTGATTTAAGTACACGACAAGAAGCGCATTTACGACTGGCACAATTGCACGAAGAGTTGAATCAACCTGAAGCCGCTGCCGATCATTATCGCCAATGTGCAGTAACGTTGTTGCCGCTGACAGCAAAATCCTGAGCGCGCACATAGACGTTTAATCAGTCGCGCAAATTACACCGTTATTAATGATGTAAGCGCACAGAAAGCCTGTGCCGCTATAATCGCGTGTTATCTATTTAATTTCTATTTTGTTTTTTATTTTGAGGTAATAATGGGTTTGAATCTGGTACCAGCTGGCCGCGATTTGCCAAACGATTTCAACGTAGTGATCGAAATCCCGATGAATGCCGATCCGATCAAATACGAAGTTGATAAAGAATCAGGAGCGATTTTTGTTGATCGTTTCATGGGCACCGCCATGCACTATCCGTGTAATTATGGTTATGTGCCTCACACCATTGCTGATGATGGTGATCCGGTTGACGTGTTGGTGATCACGCCATTTCCTTTGTTGGCAGGTGTCGTAGTGCGTTGTCGACCCATTGGCGTATTGAAGATGCAGGATGAATCGGGAGGCGATGCCAAAGTACTCGCCGTACCGGTTGATAAAGTTTTGCCGATTTACACGCACTGGCAAAAACCTGCGGATATGAACGTTCTGCGACTGCAGCAAATTCAACACTTTTTTGAGCACTACAAAGATCTGGAGCCCGGCAAATGGGTCAAGGTAGAAGGCTGGTTTGGACCGGATGATGCTCGTACTGAGATACTTACTGGCGTTGATAATTACAAGAAAGCGGCTAGCAAGCCCAACTTTTGATCAACGACTGTTGACTATAAAAAGCGCCACAACGTTGGCGCTTTTTTTACTATCATTTTTAACTCTTGAACGGATTTCTTTCGTTCAGCTCGTCCACATAGTTTTCGATTCCTTTTCCTTCTTCATCAAGAAATCGCTCTACGGCATCGGCAAATCCCGGATGAGCTAGCCAGTGTGCGGACCAGGTTTGTTGAGGTAGAAAGCCTCGCGCCATCTTGTGCTCGCCTTGTGCGCCGCCTTCAAATGCGGCAATTTTATTGGCGATACAAAATTCTAGCGGCTGATAGTACGCCGTCTCAAAATGCAGACACGCGTGATGTTCAAGCGCACCCCAGTAGCGACCATACAGCGCATTTTGATCATGAATTAAGAGCGAGGAGGCAATCGGATTTCCTTCACGCTCAGCAATCACCAGTAATATATTTTCTGGCATGGCTTGACTGATTCTAAGGAAGAAATCGAGATTCAAATAAGGCGTTGAATAATGTGCACTGTAAGTATGGTCGTAGCAGCGCTTAAAAAATCGCCAGTCAGCTTCGCTAGCTTCAACCCCAGGGAGTTGGCGTAGCGTGATGCCCGCTTCATGCACCTTACGTCGCTCGGCACGAATATTTTTTCGTTTTTTTTGCTCTAGCGTTGAAAGAAATTGCTCAAAATTTTCAAAGCCTTGATTTTTCCAATGGAATTGAACGCCTTTGCGCAGCATAAATCCAGCCTCTTCTAATTGCTTCGCTTCTTGCTCGGGCGGATAAAGAATGTGCGTTGAGGAGAGATCATTTTTTTCTTGAACTTCTTTTAGCGCGGAAATCAACGCATCTCGTGCTGGTGCATCTATGGCGAGTAGCCGACCTCCCGTCACTGGCGTAAAAGGAATCGCGGATAACAATTTCGGGTAGTACTCCAAGCCATTGCGCCGATAAGCATCGGCCCAGGCCCAGTCAAACACATACTCACCATACGAGTGAAATTTGGCATACAGCGGCAATGCAGCGACTAGATTCTCGCCTTGCCAAATAGTGAGGTACTGGGGCTGCCAGCCGGATTTTTTGCTCGCGCTACCGGATTCATGCAGCGCGTGCAGAAAGGCATACGAAAGAAAAGGATTCGCTTCGGCTTGCGAACGAACCAGATCATCCCATGTGCTTGGCTGGAGTTCGGCCAGAGAAGAAAGGATGCGCGTGCGATAATTCTGGTTTTGCAGGATTAGCCTCTTTGAAGCTTGGTTACCGATGAATCGTTTGGGCTCAGTTAACGTAGCAATTGCACAGATCAACAGTACGGTGGGTGATCTGGTTGGAAACAGCCAGCGCATCGCACATGCTGCACGCCAAGCCGCTGAGTTGGGCGCTGATATCGTGCTGACACCCGAGCTCTCGCTCGTCGGCTATCCGCCGGAAGACTTGCTGCTTCGGCGTTCATTTTACGCAAAATCAGAACAGTCGTTGCATGCGCTTGCTGCTGAGCTAGCCGATCTTAAAGATCTGCATGTGATTGTTGGTCATCCACTTCAGCAGGGTCAGTTACATTACAACGCAGCGTCCATTTTGTGTAATGGCCGCATTATCGCCAGCTACCGCAAGCACGCGCTACCGAATTACACCGTGTTTGATGAGAAGCGTTATTTCATTGCGGCCGATGATGTTTGCACCTTTGATCTTAAGGGCATTCGTTTCGCAATTACTATTTGTGAAGATACGTGGTATCCCGACATGCCGGCACGCGCACGTGCAGCTGGAGCGCAGGTGTTGTTGGTACCGAATGCGTCGCCGTATCACATGAACAAACAGCATCTGCGTTTAGATGTGATGCGCGAGAATGTCAGTAAGCAAGGTATGGCACTCGTGTATGCCAATCTTGTTGGTGCTCAGGATGAGTTGGTGTTTGATGGCAGTTCATTTGTGATGAATTCGGCGGGTGAAGTATGTGTGCAAGCGCCGTCATTCAAAGAATCATTAACGATGGTTGATTTCGACGCAGGACAACCCAAAGCGCAGCCACATCCAGAAGCGTTATCAATAGAAGCTCAAGTGTATGAAGCCCTGGTTTTGGGCGTGCGCGACTATGTGGGTAAAAACGGTTTTCCGGGTGCGATCATTGGTCTTTCGGGTGGCGTGGATTCGGCGCTCACCTTGGCGATTGCCGTCGATGCGCTGGGGGCTGACAAAGTGCGTGCCGTTATGATGCCATCGGACTATACCGCTGAAATTTCGTGGGTTGATTCGCGCGACATGGTGGCTCGTTTGGGCGTGCGCTACGATGAAATTCCTATTTCCGATTGCTTTACGGCTTTCCGCCATTCGCTGGATTTTGAATTTGCCAATCTGGCAGAGGATGCCACCGAAGAAAATATTCAGGCCCGCATACGCGGAACCTTGTTAATGGCCTTGTCCAATAAGTCAGGCTCTATTGTTCTGACGACGGGTAATAAAAGTGAGATGGCAACGGGTTATTGCACCTTGTATGGCGACATGGCCGGCGGTTATGCGGTGATCAAAGATATTGCCAAGACCTTGGTATATCGACTATGTCATTATCGAAATAGCATTAGTGATGTGATTCCAGATCGTATTTTGACCCGTGCGCCTTCAGCTGAATTACGCCCCAACCAAACTGACCAAGATTCATTACCCCCGTATGAAGTACTCGATGGCATACTCAACTTGTACATGGAAGAGGGGCAAGGCGTTGCAGAACTGCTCGCGGCAGGGTATCTTCAAAAAGATGTGGATCGTATTGTCCGACTGATAAAAATCAATGAGTACAAGCGTAGGCAGGCTCCCGTTGGTCCGCGCGTGACCCATCGTGCGTTTGGTCGAGACTGGCGTTATCCGATTACCTCACGCTTCAAAGAGTAGAATTCAACCATTACCATTCAGAGGAGCACACCGTGAAGCAGATCATCGCCGTCATTAAGCCTTTTAAGCTCGACGAAGTCCGCGAGGCATTGGCCAACGTGGGCGTAACTGGCCTGACCGTCACTGAAGTTAAGGGTTTTGGTCGTCAGAAAGGCCACACTGAGCTGTACCGTGGTGCAGAGTATGTCGTTGATTTTCTGCCCAAGGTGAAGGTAGAAGCAGTCGTCACTGAAGAAGTGCTTGATAGTGCAGTCGATGCCATTATCAAAGCCGCGCGTACCGGAAAAATTGGTGACGGAAAGATCTTTGTTCGCTCGGTCGAGCAAGTGATTCGAATTCGTACCGGCGAGACTGGATCGGATGCGGTTTAAGCTAACCTTTAAGTAGTACCATCAGCGCGCCGCTGCCACCATCGGCCGCGCGCGCCTGACAAAAAGCGAGTACTTCGTCTTTTTGCACTAGCCAGTTTCTCACCTTGTTTTTCAACACAGGTTTTTTCCCTAGCGATCCCAAGCCTTTGCCGTGAATGATGCGCACGCAGCGCATTCCGCGTTTGACGGAATCGCGCACGAACTGACTCAATGCTTCACGTGCTTGATCCGTACGCAAGCCATGTAAATCTAATTGATCTTGAGTTACCCAACCACCGCCACGTAATTTACGCAGCACATCGGGGCCAATGCCGCCACGCACAAAGCTGAGATCTTCATCAACTTCTAGCAGTGTATCGATACTAAATTCGTCGGATAAAGATTCCTGCAAAGCGGCCTCATCATCCGCCAGTCGCTGGTGTGCGATAGGTTGAGGTCGTGGTAGGGGAGTGCTGACGCGGGCCGCGGTTCGTAGTGGCTCAACATCCCCGATGCTAGTGCGAAATAGATTCGCCTCGCGCTCACGCTCACGACGTTCTTGTTCCGCTTTAAGCGCTGCTTCAGCACGTGATTTCAATCGCTGCTTTAACGCTTTGAGTTCGGCAAGGTCTTTGATCATGCACGCCTCCTTGTGGGGACTGCGAAGTGTCAGGCTGCGGTGCAGTGCTCAGCGTTTATTCCAAACTTTCGAGATAGCGTTGCGCATCTAAAGCGGCCATGCAACCCGTTCCCGCACTGGTGATCGCTTGACGATACACATGATCTTGCACATCGCCGGCGGCAAACACACCTTCAATGCTGGTCATGGTAGCCATACCTTCCAACCCACCCTTAGTGATGAGGTAGCCATTGTTCATCGCTAGCTGACCTTCAAAAATTCCGGTGTTGGGCTTATGGCCGATCGCAATGAATAAACCATGCAGTGAAATAGGCGTAGTTTTGTCATCTTTAGTGGAACGAATCACCATGCCCGTGACGCCGCTATCATCACCCGTGACTTCATCCAAGGTGTGATTCCATTGAATAGCGACTTTGCCCTCTTTCACTTTCGCCATTAAGCGATCAATCAAGATAGGCTCTGCGCGGAATTTATCGCGGCGATGAACCACGGTTACTTTGCTGGCGATATTTGATAAATAGAGTGCCTCTTCAACTGCCGTGTTACCTCCACCGATCACCGCTACTTCTTGATTTTTGTAGAAAAAGCCATCGCAGGTGGCGCAAGCAGACACACCTTTACCCATGAAATTCTCCTCAGAAGGCAGACCTAAATACTGTGCTGAGGCCCCAGTAGCTATGATCAGCGCATCGCAGGTATACACGCCCGAATCGCCGACTAAACGAATTGGTTTTTCAGTGAGGTGCGTAGTATGAATCTGATCAAAGATGATCTCGGTATTAAAGCGTTCGGCGTGTTGCAGCAGTCGCTGCATCAGTTCTGGGCCTTGCACGCCCATCGGATCACCCGGCCAGTTTTCTACATCGGTAGTGGTCATGAGTTGACCACCTTGCTCAACCCCGGTAATCAATACCGGATTGAGGTTGGCGCGCGCAGCGTAAACGGCAGCGCTATAGCCTGCGGGGCCGGAGCCAATAATGAGGACACGAGCATGTTTAGGGTTG
This sequence comes from Pseudomonadota bacterium, assembly GCA_041173845.1. GTDB lineage: Bacteria > Pseudomonadota > Gammaproteobacteria > Burkholderiales > Burkholderiaceae_D > Pernthalerella. The sequence continues at coordinate 2,086 of JBEDHZ010000057.1, read as the reverse complement.
GACATGAAAATTCTTTTGAAATGATTAAGTGAGCAGAGCGTGCGTAATTGCTGGAACAGGGAAAATGCTGACCGGAGGGAGTATCATCCCGTATGGATTCATGCGATAGTGCCGCAAAAATCAAAACGAAATTATAGATGAACTGACGGACCCCTACAGGAGCCTCCTCAGAACCTGTGAATGTCATGACTCGAAACACTTCCACCTATACCCGAACACCCCCAGCCGCGGCACCTGACCCCCTGCCGAACCGACTAATACGCCTGCTTTCTGAGGCGCGTTGGCTGTTGTTGGCCGTTATTGGTGCCTACCTCACGCTGGTCATGTTTACCTATTCCACGGCTGATTCTGGTTGGTCGCACGCGGGAATGTCGACCAAGCCCCTAAATTGGGGGGGCTCGGCGGGCGCGTGGTTATCGGATTTGATGTTCTACATTTTTGGATTTTCTGCCTGGTGGTGGTGCGTGGCGATGTTAGCAGCCGTTTGGGTGAGTTATCGACGCCTGGCTAAGCGTTTTTTTCTTGAGCAAGAGCAGGAAGTACCCCATCGTTATGAAGTGTTCATACGCATCGGTGGTTTTGTATTGCTGGTTCTGGGTAGTTGTGGTCTCGAATTTGTACGCATGTATAGCCTGAAAGTGAAACTGCCACGTGACCCCGGCGGCGTCTTAGGTGAATTAGTCGGTGGCAGTGCGCAGGCGGGCTTCGGTTTTGATGGCGGCACTTTGCTGCTGCTGATGCTGTTTGGTTTGGGTTTTAGCTTGTGCTTTCATGTGTCGTGGTTAGCGGTCGCTGAACGTTTGGGCGGAGCGATAGAGAGCTTTGTTCAATTGCTCAACGCGCTGTATGTTGAGTGGCAGGATCGCAAGGTAGGTCAAGAGGCGGCAGTCAAGCGTGAAGAAGTGGTTGAACAAGAACGCGCGCGCATAGTCGAATCGAAGGCAACTTCGCCGATACAAATCGTGCCGCAAGTAGTGTCAGTTCCTAAATCTGAGCGCGCGCAAAAAGAAAAACAGGTGTCGCTATTCTTGGATATGCCAGATACCAACTTGCCGCCACTCTCGTTACTGGATGAACCACCGACTGAGCAGGAAACAGTCAGTGTAGATACGTTGGAATTTGTCAGCCGTCTGATTGAGAAAAAACTCTCAGACTTTGGCGTTGAAGTTCGCGTAGTTGCTGCGTATCCCGGACCGGTGATTACACGTTACGAAATTGAACCGGCGACCGGTGTTAAAGGAAGTCAAATCGTTAATCTGGCACGCGATCTGGCGCGCGCCTTGTCGTTAACATCGATACGTGTAGTCGAGACTATCCCTGGCAAGAACTATATGGGACTAGAGCTACCTAATCCCAACCGACAAATCGTTCGTCTGACTGAAATCGTTGGCTCTAAGGTTTATAACGACAACACATCACTACTAACGATAGGTCTTGGCAAAGACATTGCAGGCAATCCTATCGTGGCCGATCTCGCCAAGATGCCGCATTTGCTGGTGGCCGGTACCACGGGTTCGGGTAAATCAGTCGGCATCAATGCCACGATACTTTCTTTGCTTTATAAAGCGGATCCGAATCAAGTGCGCTTGATATTGATCGATCCCAAGATGTTGGAACTATCGATCTATGAAGGTATTCCTCATTTGTTAGCTCCGGTTGTCACCGACATGCGTCAGGCAGGGCATGCGCTGAATTGGGCCGTTAATGAGATGGAGCGACGTTATCGCCTGATGTCTAAAATGGGTGTGCGTAATTTGGCGGGCTATAACCAAAAAATCATTGATGCGGATAAAAAATCAGAAAAAATTCCGAATCCATTTAGCCTGACGCCCGACGCACCTGAGCCATTAGATAAACTACCCACTATCGTCATCATCATTGATGAGTTAGCTGATTTAATGATGGTCGTTGGTAAAAAAGTGGAAGAGTTGATTGCACGTATTGCGCAAAAAGCGCGTGCTGCAGGCATTCATTTAATTTTGGCGACACAACGTCCATCAGTTGATGTGATTACTGGGCTAATTAAAGCGAATATTCCAACGCGTATCGCGTTTCAAGTATCGAGCAAAATCGATTCACGAACTAT
>JBEDHZ010000056.1:0-10504 GCA_041173845.1 Pseudomonadota bacterium | reverse complement strand
GGTTCGCTATGGCCGATGACTTTTGGCTTGGCGTGCTGCGCGGTTGAGATGATGCATGCGGGCGCGTCGCGCTACGATCTGGATCGTTTCGGTGTGGTGTTTCGTCCGTCACCCAGACAATCCGATGTGATGATTGTGGCGGGTACTCTTTGCAACAAGATGGCACCGGCCCTACGCAAAGTGTATGACCAAATGGCAGAGCCACGCTGGGTCATATCGATGGGCTCCTGCGCAAATGGTGGTGGTTACTACCATTACTCTTATTCAGTCGTACGTGGTTGTGATCGTATCGTTCCGGTGGATATTTATGTTCCTGGATGTCCGCCTACCGCTGAGGCGCTGTTGTACGGGATCATGCAATTGCAAAACAAAATCCGCCGTACCAATACCATCGCCCGCTGAATTCAACGAATCCAGACATGAGCACCCAACTCGACAATCTCAAAAATGCTTTGCAGCTGGTATTGGGTGAAAAAATTCACTCAATCACCGACGAGCTCGGCGAAATCACGATAGTTATCAAGTCATCGGATTATTTATCAGCGATGCAGGATTTGCGTGATCATGCATCCACTCGATTTGAGCAATTGCTCGATCTTTGTGGTGTTGATTATTCCGGCTATGGTGATGGCGCATGGCATGGCGCTCGTTTCGCCGTTGTAGTGCATCTGTTATCGGTAACGCATAACTGGCGCTTACGTGTTCGCACTTTTGCTACCGACGATGATTTACCTGTGATTCCGTCTGTGTGCCCGATATGGTCGTCTGCTAATTGGTATGAGCGCGAAGCGTTTGATTTATTCGGCATTCTGTTTGAAGGGCATGACGATCTGCGTCGCCTGCTGACCGATTACGGTTTTATTGGCCATCCTTTCCGCAAAGATTTTCCGATCAGCGGTTATGTTGAGATGCGCTACGACCCCGAGCAAAAGCGGGTGATTTATCAGCCCGTCACGATTGAGCCGCGTGAGAACGTTCCGCGTGTGATTCGTGAAGATAACTACGGTGTTAAGTAACCATGGCTGAAATTAAGAATTACACCCTCAATTTTGGTTACGGCCGCACGCAGTGCGCGCTTAACTTCGCTGTTGCGAAGTTAGCCTTCACCGAAATTGATTCAAATACTTCCCTTTGTAATGCGTTGATTAAGGGAGCGACTCGTCGTGGCTGAAATTAAGAACTACACGCTCAATTTTGGACCTCAGCATCCGGCGGCGCATGGTGTGTTGCGTCTTGTGTTGGAGTTGGATGGTGAAGTTATTCAACGAGCCGATCCTCACATAGGCTTGTTGCATCGTGCGACTGAAAAGCTGGCTGAAACTCGCACCTATCTGCAATCCGTGCCGTACATGGATAGGCTTGATTACGTATCGATGATGTGTAACGAGCATGCCTATGTGATGGCGATTGAAAAATTGCTAAACGTGGAAGTGCCTTTGCGTGCTCAATACATCCGAGTGATGTTTGATGAAATCACACGCATATTGAATCACCTGCTGTGGTTAGGCGCGCATGCATTAGACGTCGGTGCGATGGGCGTGTTCTTGTACGCTTTCCGTGAACGCGAAGATTTGATGGACTGTTACGAAGCCGTCTCCGGCGCGCGACTGCACGCAGCTTACTATCGTCCAGGCGGTGTTTATCGTGATCTGCCCGATAGCATGCCGCAATACAAAGCATCATTGATTCGCAACGCTAAAGCCATCACGCGACTTAACGATAATCGTCAGGGTTCATTGCTCGACTTTATCGAAGACTTTACGAATCGCTTTCCTACCTACGTCGATGAATATGAAACGCTGTTAACGGATAACCGTATCTGGAAACAGCGCTTAGTGGGTATCGGTGTGGTGTCGCCAGAACGTGCATTGCAGATGGGTTTTACCGGAGCGATGTTGCGTGGTTCGGGCATAGAGTGGGATCTGCGTAAGAAGCAGCCGTACGAAGTTTACGATTTAATGGATTTTGATATTCCGGTCGGCGTGAATGGTGATTGCTATGACCGCTACCTGGTCCGCGTTGAAGAAATGCGCCAATCCAATCGCATTATTAAGCAGTGTGTTGAGTGGTTGCGTAATAACGCAGGTCCGGTTATGACGGACAACCACAAAGTGGCGCCGCCTTCGCGTGTGGATATGAAATCCAACATGGAAGAATTGATTCATCACTTCAAATTATTTACTGAAGGTTTCCACGTGCCGCAAGGTGAAGCCTATGCAGCCGTTGAACATCCTAAAGGTGAGTTTGGTATCTACTTAATTTCGGATGGTGCGAACAAGCCCTACCGATTGAAGATACGTGCCCCTGGGTTTGCCCACCTGGAAGGCTTGAATGAAATGGCTAAGGGTCACATGATTGCAGATGCGGTAACAATCATTGGCACGCAAGATATTGTGTTTGGTGAGATTGACCGCTAAGCGGTTTTATCCAAAAGGTTAGTCGATGCTGTTATCAGAGCAAGCGTATAAAAAAATAGATCGTGAACTGGCAAAGTTCCCTGCAGATCAACGTCAATCGGCGGTGATGGCGGCGCTCGCCATTGCGCAAGATGAGCGTGGTTGGGTCTCGCCCGAGGTGATGCAAGATTTGGCAGATTACATCGGCATGCCTGCGATTGCGGTTCAGGAAGTGGCGACGTTTTACAACATGTATGACCTGAAGCCCGTCGGTAAACATAAGGTCACGATTTGCACCAACTTGCCTTGCGCTTTGTCGGGTGGAGAAAAAGCCGCTGCGTATCTCAAAGAAAAATTGGGTATCGACTATCGCCAAACAACCGCTGATGGTCAGTTCACGTTAGTTGAAGGTGAATGTATGGGAGCATGTGGCGATTCGCCGGTGCTGCTGGTAAATAACAAACGCATGTGCAGTCACATGTCGAATGAAAAAATCGATGCTTTGTTAGCGGAGTTGAAAAAATGACTTGCCTTCACGATCGTCATATTCAACCCTTGATCTTAGCGGGTCTCGATGGTGCTAACTGGCACCTCGCTGATTACGTTAAGCGCGGTGGCTATGCGTCACTGCGCCGCATCCTTACCGAAAATATTCCGCCAGAGCAGGTGATTGCAGAACTCAAAGCATCGTCATTGCGCGGCCGCGGCGGTGCAGGCTTTCCAACGGGGTTGAAGTGGAGTTTTATGCCACGACAGTTTCCTGGTCAAAAATACTTAGTCTGTAATTCGGATGAGGGCGAGCCGGGTACGTTTAAAGATAGAGACATTCTTCGTTATAACCCGCACACCGTGATCGAAGGTATGGCCATTGGCGCCTACGCGATGGGTATACCTGTGGGCTATAACTATATTCATGGCGAAATCTGGGATGTCTATGAGCGCTTTGAAGAAGCCTTAGACGAGGCACGCGCTGCAGGCTTCCTTGGGGATCATATTTTAGGCTCGAATTTTTCATTCCAGCTGCATGCGTTTCACGGATACGGTGCGTATATCTGCGGTGAAGAAACCGCTTTACTCGAATCGCTTGAAGGTAAAAAAGGTCAGCCGCGTTTTAAGCCACCGTTCCCTGCGAGTTTTGGTTTATACGGCAAGCCAACCACGATCAACAACACTGAGACGTTTGCAGCGGTTCCGTTTGCACTCAGTTTGGGTGGTGAAGCTTACGCAGCGATAGGCAAGCCGAATAATGGTGGCACCAAGATTTTTTCAGTGTCGGGTGACGTCGCTAAACCGGGTAACTACGAAGTACCGCTAGGTACGCCGTTCGCTAAATTACTTGAGTTAGCCGGTGGTATGCGTGACGGTAAAAAAATTAAAGCCGTTATTCCTGGTGGTTCATCAATGCCTGTGTTGAAGGGCGATTTGATGATGCAAACCGATATGGATTACGACTCGATTGCTAAAGCCGGCTCGATGTTGGGTTCGGGTGCGGTGATTGTGATGAATGAAGACCGTTGCATGGTGAAGTCGCTGTTGCGCCTATCGTATTTCTATTACGAAGAATCGTGCGGCCAATGTACGCCGTGCCGTGAAGGTACGGGTTGGTTGTACCGTATGGTGCATCGTATCGAGCATGGTCAGGGCAGGGCTGACGATCTGGATCTTCTGAATTCTGTGTGTGATGGTATTCAGGGGCGCACGATTTGCGCACTGGGTGATGCCGCCGCTATGCCGGTGCGCGCCATGATCAAGAATTTTGCAGATGAGTTTGCGTATCACATCGAGCACAAGCGTTGCCTTGTGCCGACCTATATCTGACCGGGACAATCATGGTTGAGATCGAGATAGACGGAAAAAAAGTCGAGGTGCAGGAGGGCTCCATGGTGATGGATGCCGCCAACCGCCTCGGTACGTATATTCCTCACTTTTGTTATCACAAAAAACTTTCCATCGCGGCTAACTGCCGTATGTGTTTAGTTGAAGTCGAGAAGGCTCCTAAACCTTTACCTGCTTGTGCTACGCCTGTGACCGCCGGCATGATTGTTCGCACGCATAGTGAAAAAGCGGTGAAGGCACAAAAAGATGTAATGCAATTTTTGTTGATTAATCATCCGCTCGATTGCCCCATTTGCGATCAGGGTGGTGAATGTCAGCTGCAAGATTTAGCCGTGGGTTATGGCCCATCGTCTTCGCGTTACGAGGAAGAAAAGCGAGTCGTTCACGCTAAAGATGCCGGCCCGTTGATCTCTATGAAAGAGATGAGCCGCTGCATACACTGCACGCGTTGTGTTCGCTTCGGACAAGAAATCGCAGGTGTCATGGAATTTGGCATGCTCAACCGTGGCGAGCATTCCGAGATCACTACGTTTGTGAATAAGACCGTCGATTCCGAATTATCCGGAAACATGATCGACCTCTGCCCTGTGGGTGCGCTGACCTCTAAGCCATTTCGTTACAGCGCTCGCACTTGGGAACTTTCGCGTCGTAAATCAGTGAGCCCGCACGATAGTTTGGGCGCTAACTTGATAGTTCAGGTTAAAGGCGCGCAAGTGATGCGCGTACTGCCACTTGAAAATGACGCCATCAATGAATGCTGGTTATCGGATCGCGATCGTTTTGCGTATGAAGGATTAAACAGCGCAGATCGTTTAACGTCGCCGATGATCAAACAAGACGGTCAATGGCAAACCACTGACTGGCAAACTGCGCTTGAGTATGTGGCGCATGGCTTGCGCAATATTCGTCATGAGCACAGCTCAGATTCCATCGCAGCGCTCGCTACACCCTATTCGACGTTGGAAGAGTTATCGCTATTGCAGAAAATGGTTCGCGGCTTGGGATCTGAGAATGTGGATTTCCGCCTGCGTCAATCAGATGTTGTTGGTGACCGTTCGTTTACGCCATGGCTAGGAATGAGTATCGATGCCTTCAGTCATTTGAAGCGCGTCTTCGTTATCGGATCATTCCTGCGCAAAGATCATCCATTGTTGGCGGCTAAATTACGCACCGCGGTTCGTCGTGGCGCGCAAGTATCGTTGTTGCATGCAACCGATGATGATCTCTTAATGCCTTTGGCGAACAAACTGATTGCTGCGCCTTCTGATTGGGTAGCTTTGCTCGGAGAAGTCGCAGTCGCAGTGGCACAGAGCAAGCAAATTGATGCGCCCGCTGAGTTGGCACAACTACAGCCATCGCCTACTGCAAAACAAATTGCCGCAGGCTTGCTCTCAGGTGAGCCGCGCGCGATTGTGTTGGGTAACGCCGCCGCTCAGCATCCGCAAGCTTCACAATTACATGCGTTGGCGCAGTGGATTGCGACGAATACAAATGCACAATTTGGCTATCTGACAGAAGCAGCGAATACCGTCGGAGGCTATTTAGCGAAGGCCTTACCTGCTAACAGAAATTTAGCCGTCGCCCAATTCACACAAGCGAAAAAAGCGTATCTGTTGTTGAACGTTGAACCCGAGTTGGATTGCGCTAATCCTCAGCTTGCTCGTTCGGCACTCGATAAGGCTGAGATGGTCGTGGTGATGTCCCCGTATCGTCACGGTATGGACTATGCCGATGTACTGTTGCCGATTGCGCCGTTCTCAGAAACATCCGGCACCTTCGTGAATGCTGAAGGCCGTGCGCAAGGTTTCAATGGAACCGTTAAACCATTGGGCGACACCCGACCCGCATGGAAAGTCTTACGCGTACTCGGTAATTTGCTGGGACTCGATAACTTTGCCTATGAGAGCTCAGAAGATATCCGCAATGAAGTGTTAGGCGTTAAAACGCTAGAAGGTTTGGATCTTTCGGCACGACTGACAAATCGCGCAGATGTTGCCTTACATGCGCCACAGACGTCGACGGAGATTCAACGAGTTGCTGACGTGCCTATTTATTTTAGTGATGCGATTGCGCGTCGCTCAGAGTCATTGCAGCAGACAGTGGATGCGCAAGCACCCAACGTTAAACTCTCTGCCAGTCTGGCTCAATCACTTGGTGTGAGCGCAGGAAGTTTAGTGCGTGTGACTCAGGGCACAGGTTCAGTCACGCTGCCTTGCGCGATTGAAAGCGGCTTGCCAACTAATGTAGTTCGTTTAGCTGCAGCGCATGCATCAACGGCAGCGTTGGGTGCGATGTTTGGTTCCATCAAGGTGGAGAAAGCCTGATGGATGATTTCTTAAATCTGCTGACCAGCACCGGTAGTCAGTTACTCGGCCCGGCTTGGCCGATTGCATGGACGCTGATCAAAATCATTGCGGTGACTTTGCCGTTGATGGGCTGCGTTGCCTATCTCACGCTGTGGGAACGCAAGATGATTGGTTGGATGCATGTGCGTATGGGACCGAATCGTGTCGGGCCAGCAGGTTTGCTGCAGCCCATTGCTGATGCGCTGAAGTTGCTGTTAAAAGAAATTATTGTTCCCGCTAAAGCAAACAAAGCGTTGTTTGTTATTGCGCCAGTAATGACGATCATGCCAGCACTGGCTGCTTGGTCAGTCATCCCATTTGGTCCTGATAAAGCATTAGCGAATGTAAACGCAGGCTTATTGTTTGTGATGGCCATTACATCGCTAGAAGTGTACGGCGTGATCATTGCTGGCTGGGCGTCAAATTCTAAATACGCTTTCCTCGGTGCGATGCGCGCATCAGCGCAAATGGTGTCCTACGAAATCGCGATGGGTTTTGTGTTGGTCATTGTTTTGATGGTCTCGGGCAGTTTAAATCTGTCACAAATTGTCGGTGGTCAGACGCGCGGTATGTTCGCTGATATCGGACTCAATTTCTTGTCATGGAATTGGTTACCACTACTGCCAATGTTTGTTGTCTACATCATCTCGGGGATTGCTGAAACGGCGCGTCATCCGTTTGACGTTGTTGAGGGCGAGTCGGAGATTGTGGCCGGACACATGGTGGAATATTCAGGCATGTCGTTCGCGATGTTCTTCTTGGCTGAATATGCCAACATGATTTTGATTTCGATGCTCGCGACGCTGATGTTTTTGGGTGGCTGGAGCGCGCCGTTGGCAGTGCTTGATTTTATTCCCGGCTGGATTTGGCTGGGTATCAAGACCTTCTTGGTCGTTTCGATTTTTATTTGGGTTCGCGCTTCCTTTCCCCGTTATCGCTATGACCAGATCATGCGATTGGGTTGGAAGATTTTCATACCGTTGACCGTCGTGTATCTCGTGATCGTCGCTGTGTGGATGCAAACTCCCTGGAATATCTGGAAGTAGACACCGATAGGACTAAAGGCCAGAGGCTAAATACATATGGAAGCGATCAAAGATTTCCTCGGAAGCTTGATGCTGCGAGAGCTCCTTAAAGGGCTCGCGCTGACAGGGCGCTATATGTTTGCGCGCAAAATAACGGTGCAATTTCCGGAAGAAAAAACCCCGCAGTCGCCACGATTCCGTGGCTTGCATGCATTACGCCGCTATCCCAACGGTGAAGAGCGTTGCATCGCGTGCAAGCTGTGCGAGGCGGTGTGTCCTGCTATGGCAATCAGTATCGAATCAGAGCAACGTGACGATGGTTCGCGTCGCACAACCCGCTATGACATTGATTTAACCAAATGTATCTTCTGCGGCTTCTGTGAAGAGTCGTGCCCCGTTGATTCGATCGTCGAAACGCATATTCTCGAGTATCACGGAGAGAAGCGCGGGGATTTGTACTACACCAAAGACATGCTGCTTGCCATCGGTGACAAGTACGAGCCTGAAATTGCCGCCAGCCGCCAAGCTGACGCGCGTTATCGCTGAGATTGTTCATGGAATTTACTACGTTTCTTTTTTATGCTTTTTCCACGCTGCTGATTTTCGCAGCGGGTAAAGTCATTACTGATCGCAATCCGGTGAATGCGGCCTTATTTTTGATTTTGTCTTTTTTCTCTGCGGCTGCTTTATGGATGCTGCTCAAGGCTGAGTTTCTCGCGATAGTGTTGGTGTTGGTTTATGTCGGCGGAGTGATGGTTCTTTTCCTCTTTGTTGTGATGATGCTGGATATCGACATGAGTAAATTGCGCGAGGGTTTTTTGAGCCACATGCCACTGGCTTTAGTGATCGGTTTGATCGTCGCCGTTGAAATGACAGCAGTGCTGGTGAGAGCATTCCTTACTCAGCAAGCACAGGGCGGGGCACTTAATATTGGCGACACGCGCGAGTTGGGTAAGCTCATCTACACCCAATATCTGTACGCGTTTGAAATTGCAGCGCTCATCTTATTGGCGGCGATTGTGGCCGCTGTTGCACTGACTCTGCGTCGACGCAAGGACATTAAATATTTCGATCCGGGTGCAGCAGTCAAGACACGCAAAGAGGATAGGGTGCGTATCGTTCGCATGCCATCAGAACGTAATCGTGCTGCGGAGACATCCGCCGCTGAAAAATCCTGAGGTTCATCATGGAGATAACACTTGCACACTACTTGACCTTGGGCGCGATTCTGTTTGCGATTTCGGTGATGGGTATTTTCCTGAACCGAAAAAACGTCATCATTATCATGATGTCGATTGAATTGATGCTGTTAGCGGTCAACATGAATTTTGTGGCTTTTTCCCATTACCTCGGTGATGCGGCAGGTCAGATATTCGTATTTTTTATTTTGACAGTCGCCGCCGCAGAGTCGGCGATTGGATTAGCGATTCTCGTCGTTTTGTTCCGAAACCTGAATACGGTCAATGTAGAAGAACTCGACCGTCTCAAGGGCTAATTCACTCACAAGGAAAAGAATTTTCATGGCGGGGCAACTTAACCCACATCTGATGTTGTTAGTGCCACTGGCACCACTGGCGGGCTCGTTAATAGCCGGCTTGTTTGGCACCCGTTTTTTTGGCAACCTCATCGGACGCACGGCGTCGCACAGCGTCACCATCATGGGTGTGCTAGTTGCGTTTCTGATTTCTTTGCATGTGCTGGCCGAGGTTATCGGTGGAGCGACCTACAGCGGCACGCTGTATACGTGGATGACAGTCGCTGGCGTGAAACTGGAGATTGGTTTTTTAATCGATAGCCTGACGGCGATGATGATGTGCGTGGTGACCTTCGTTTCTTTGATGGTGCACATCTATACCATTGGCTACATGCAGGATGACGAAGGTTATAACCGCTTCTTCGCCTACATTTCTTTGTTTACGTTTGCCATGCTAATGCTGGTGATGAGCAATAACTTCCTGCAGTTGTTTTTCGGCTGGGAAGCGGTTGGCTTAGTCTCGTACCTGTTGATTGGTTTTTGGTTTAAACGACCCACCGCCATTTACGCCAACATGAAAGCGTTTTTGGTGAATCGTGTCGGCGACTTCGGTTTTATTCTGGGTATAGGTTTGTTGTTGGCGTATGCCGGCTCAATGAACTACGCCGAAGTCTTTGCTAAGCGCGAAGAATTGGCTGCACTAACGTTGCCAGGTTCGGATTGGATGCTGATCACGGTAGCGTGCATTTGCTTGTTTATTGGTGCGATGGGTAAATCAGCGCAATTTCCATTGCATGTCTGGTTGCCCGATTCTATGGAAGGCCCAACACCGATCTCGGCGCTGATTCATGCGGCGACGATGGTGACTGCGGGTATTTTCATGGTGGCGCGTATGTCACCATTGTTTGAACTATCCGATACAGCTTTATCGTTCGTTTTAGTTATCGGCTCCATTACAGCGTTGTTCATGGGCTTTTTGGGCATCATACAAAACGATATTAAGCGCGTGGTTGCTTATTCAACCTTGTCGCAGTTGGGTTATATGACGGTGGCTTTAGGTGCATCGGCTTATTCAGTAGCGGTATTCCATTTGATGACGCATGCTTTCTTTAAAGCGCTGCTGTTTTTAGGTGCGGGCTCCGTCATCATCGGTATGCATCACGATCAAGATATACGCCGCATGGGTGGTTTGTGGAAGTACATGCCGATCACGTGGTTTACGAGTTTGCTGGGATCGCTCGCGCTCATCGGCACTCCATTCTTCTCAGGCTTCTATTCCAAAGACAGCATTATCGAGGCGGTACAAGCCTCGCATATTGCCGGCAGTGGATTTGCTCAGTTTGCTGTATTGGCTGGCGTGTTTGTTACAGCCTTCTATTCATTCCGTATGTACTTTTTAGTGTTTCATGGTCAAGAGCGTTTTGGTCA
>JBEDHZ010000055.1:0-11659 GCA_041173845.1 Pseudomonadota bacterium | reverse complement strand
ATCTTCACTGGCTCTCCCCTAGGGCTAACTATTTATCAAATGGTGGCAAGGCCTGATTCTTGCCAATCTCTGATGTTTTCCCACAGATTAAACTCGAGCAGCTTGGCTCTTTCCGGGGACGCATAAAGTCTGATTTCAATGTCGGTATTCCATCGCTCGCTACCAGCGTTTAGCAAGGTCCCCCGCTGAAGATCTTCACGAACACCGCGTTCAGGCAGCCATGCGATTCCCGAACCATTGAGTGCTAATGCCCGAAGAACTCGCGAGTACGCGCTTTGCGCAACGATACTAAAAGGTGGAGTACGTGGTCCAAATCGAACCACGCCATTTAACAGCCTTCCAAAGAATGTTTCAGGCGGGTAGACCAAAATTGGAACTGAGCCGCTATCAACATTAGCCAGAGAGAACTTGGGTTCGCCGTCTAAGTTAGGTACACAAACGGGTATCAGTCGGTCATGCGCGAGCACAATGGAGGCACAGGCTTTTTCATCGATGGTCATCGGTGCAATAGAGCTGTAATAAACCATCAGCAAATCACAACGACCACTGGATAGTGCCACCATGCCGTCGTAGGTTTCACCCGCGGTGACGTCGAGTTTCAAGCCGTTGATACGGTGGTTAAGGTGTTGTATCCATTCAGGTAGAAAATGATCTACCAGCGAATGGGATATGAAAAGTTTGACGCCGGAGAAAACGCGCGTTTTGTGACCAAGAGCTACCCGAGTGTCTTGCAGCTGCCTAACCATCTCTCTTGCAGCGTCACGGAAAAGATGCCCAGCGACTGTCAATCGAGGCGGCACGGTATCCCTATCAATTAAGGGAATACCAATCCAATCTTCTAATGACCGTATGCGTCGACTAAAGGCTGATTGGGTTACGTTTCGGCTCTGAGCTGCGCGAGTAAAGCTGGATAAATCCGAAAGCACTAAAAAGTCTTCCAGCCACTCGATATCCATAATACCTCCAGCATGCTTTGATGGTTGCTATTACAGACGCCGCACTTTGTAGCCGCGGAATCCAAGAGCAATTTTATTAATTTTTAGATAACAGTGCTAATGGCGAATGTAATCAAAAAAGTTCCATTGAGATAGAGGGTAGTGCAGCGTAAAAACTCACAATGTGTGAGCTTTGCCACAATTGACGGGTGAGATGTGCCTTAGGCGCAACGAATGATGCAATGGCCTTGATAAATAAAAGGGTAATCAGCTGAGGCAAAGAGCCAATAGTTGCTTAGAGCTACGTAATAAACTGCATTTTCAATAAAGAGCGTCTTTAAATCATTAAAAAAATCTGAAATGCGTTAATGAGGAACCCTTTTTTTGATAGCTCATTGGAGATGCAAAAATTTTGAATAAAACGGGATTAAGTAATTAAACATAACCAAAAAAAAACCGCCGGAGAGCCGGCGGTTTTTTTCGATACAACGGACATCAGTGTTGATGAATATCGTTATCTTTAGTTTCTGCCACAAAAATGGAACCAATAATTGCCGTCATCAAGGCGATAACGATCGGATACCAGAGGCCGAAATAAATATCGCCTGCATAGGCCACCAACGCAAACGAAGTGGTTGGCAGAAGTCCGCCGAACCAGCCGTTACCGATGTGATAGGGCAGGGACATCGAGGTATAGCGTATGCGTGTTGGGAACATCTCAACCAGCATCGCTGCAATGGGTCCGTACACCATCGTCACGTACAGCACCAAGATAAAGAGCAGTAACAGAACCATAGGCTTGTTGATCTGAGCTGAGTCTGCCTTGGCCGGATAGCCCGCTTCTTTGATCAAATCTTTTAGCTGGCCAGTGAACTCTTTATCCTTGGCAGCAGCGTCATCTTTAGAAAGACCAACGGCACTGTAGGATTCAAGCGTTTTGTCACCCACCTTGATCGAAGCCACAGTTCCTGCAGGGGCAACTTCATTTTTGTAGTTGACCGACGCTGCGGCTAGCTTAGCTTTAGCGATATCACAGGACGAAGTGAACTTCTTAGTTCCGGTTGGGTTGAACTGGAACTGACACTCTGCTGGATCGGCTACCACCACTACTGGGGAGCTAATTTGTGCCGCTTCAAGCGCAGGGTTAGCGTAATGAGTTAACGCTTTAAAGAGGGGGAAATAAGTCAACGCAGCCAGTACGCAACCGAGCATGATGATTTTCTTACGACCGATCTTGTCTGAGAGTGAGCCAAACACGATGAAGAATGGTGTACCAATCAACAGCGATGCAGCGATCAGAATGTTGGCCGTTGGGCCATCAACTTTCAAGATTTGAGTCATAAAAAACAGGGCATAAAACTGACCTGTGTACCAAACCACGGCCTGACCAGCCGTTAAACCGATTAACGCAAGAATAACGAGCTTGAGGTTTTTCCACTGGCCGAAAGCTTCCGACAAAGGAGCTTTTGAAATCTTGCCCTCATCCTTCATGCGCTGGAACGCTGGAGATTCATTCATAGATAAACGAATCCACACCGATATACCCAGCAGGAAAATCGAAACCAAGAAAGGAATACGCCATCCCCAGTCAGCGAAAGCTTCTTCACCAATCGCAGTACGCGTCGCAAGAATCACCATCAACGAAAGAAACAAACCTAATGTCGCTGTTGTTTGAATCCATGCCGTGAACGCGCCGCGTTTGTCATCGGGTGCGTGCTCAGCAACATACGTGGCTGCGCCACCGTACTCACCGCCGAGTGCCAGACCTTGCAAAATACGCAGAGTAATCAGAATCACAGGCGCTGCGATACCAATGCTGGCGTAGTTAGGAAGCAGTCCGACGATAAATGTCGAAGCACCCATGATCAATATGGTGACTAAGAAGGTGTACTTACGTCCCACCATGTCACCCAAGCGACCAAATACGATGGCACCAAATGGACGAACGAGAAATCCAGCAGCAAAAGCCAGTAACGCGAAAATAAATGCAGTGTTCGGATCAGTGCCAGCAAAGAATTGCTTAGCAATGATAGCGGCGAGTGAACCGTACAAATAGAAGTCATACCACTCAAAAACAGTACCCAGCGACGAAGCGAAAATAACCTTCCGTTCTTCAGCCGAGATGCCTTGTGCTTGCGCATCGGCAGTAGCCATGATGTCTCCTTAATATTTTTACAATTTTAGTTGCGCGAGTGCACTATCGCACAATGAGCCTGAGTGTAGGGACACAAGCTTACATACAACTTGCATAAAACTTACAGAAACTTACGCGAGTCCTTGCTAGCCAAGCTCGATTATCGAACGGTCGTGCTCTTAGCTGTGCTATTCTCAGTCAAACCCTTTTGAATTGGCCACTATTCCATCGCAAAGTTAGCCACACTTGCTGAAATTAAGGAAATCTAGGGCCTAGGCGCGACGCTGGCACTGTTGCTGCCGACAAGAATAAAACAAATACTATTGGAGACTCCTATGACTGACGCCGTCATCGTATCTACTGCACGCACGCCCCTCACCAAATCTTGGAAAGGTGCCTTCAACATGACTCACGGGGCAACCTTGGGTGGGCACGCTCTGCAAGCAGCTATCGCGCGCGCTGGCATCGAAGCTGGGCAGGTAGAAGATGTGATTATTGGCTGCGCCAATCCTGAGGGCGCAACCGGCTTTAATATTGCGCGCCAAATTGCCTTGCGTGGCGGCTGTCCGGTAACAACGTCTGGCATGACCATCAATCGCTTTTGCTCCTCGGGTCTGCAAACCATTGCGACAGCAGCGCAGCGCGTGATTGCAGGTGAGGGAGACATTTATGCTGCAGGTGGCGTTGAATCCATCTCTTGTGTGCAGAATGAAATGAACATGCACATGGTGAACGATTCCTGGCTCAACCAACACAAGCCAGAAATTTACTGGCCTATGCTGCAAACCGCTGAGACGGTAGCAAAGCGCTACAACATTGCACGTGACCGCCAAGATCATTACGGCGTCCAAAGTCAACAGAGAGCTGCAGCGGCCAGAGCCGCTGGCAAATTCGATGATGAAATCGTTCCGTTAACCACCACGATGGCCGTCGCTGATAAAGAGACCGGTCAGATCATTACCCGCGAAGTCACCGCATCGGTTGATGAAGGTATTCGTGCAGACACCACGTATGAAGGCGTGTCACAAATTCGTACCGCGATTCCGGGTGGTGTGATCGCCGCAGGCAATGCCAGTCAGTTTTCGGATGGCTCTTCGATTGCGATCGTCATGAGTGACAAAGCCGCTGCTGCTGCTGGTAAAACTCCGTTGGGTATTTTCCGCGGATTTGCTGTGGCGGGATGTGAGCCTGATGAAATGGGCATTGGTCCTATCTATGCAATACCTAAGCTGCTGAAAAAAGCAGGCTTAAAAGTGGATGACATTGGCCTGTGGGAGCTGAACGAAGCCTTTGCCGTACAAGTCTTGTACTGCGCTGATACGCTGGGCATTCCGATGGACCGTTTGAATGTGAATGGTGGTGCGATTGCGGTTGGCCATCCCTACGGCACCTCTGGCGCACGTTTAACAGGTCATGCGCTGATCGAAGGTAAGCGTCGCGGTGTTAAGTATGTTGTCGTCACTATGTGTATTGGTGGTGGACAAGGTGCCGCTGGACTGTTTGAAGTAGTCTGACAGCGTTTAAAACACCTGACGCTGCGGCAATCTCGCAATGGCATCAACTATTTTATCCAGACGCGACCTGGATTTTCTTCTCTATGAATGGCTGGATGCTGAATCCCTGATTCAGCGCCAGCGCTTTTCAGAGCATAGTCGTGAAACCTTTGATGCTGTACTTGATCTGTGCGAACAACTAGCGACTGATAAATTCGCTAACCACAATAAAAAATCAGATCAAAACGAACCTCACTTCGATGGTGAGCGTGTCAATATCATTTCCGAAGTGCGTCAAGCACTCGATGCATTTACTGAGGCAGGGCTCATCACCGCAGGGCATGATGCCGAACTCGGTGGTATGCAACTACCTTGTTTGATTGAAAAAGCGGGATTTGCATGGTTTAACGGTGCCAATGTGGCGACGTCTGCATACCCCATGCTCAGCATAGGTAATGCCAATACGCTGTTGAAATGCGGTTCAGCGCAGCAAATTGAGCAATTTGTAAAACCACTATTGGCTGGACGTTTTTTCGGCACCATGTGTTTGTCAGAGCCACAGGCCGGCTCAAGTTTGTCGGATATCTTGACTCAAGCGATTGCAGAACCCGATGGCAGCTATCGCCTGCGCGGCAATAAAATGTGGATATCAGGAGGCGAACATGATCTCTCAGAGAACATCATTCATCTGGTGTTGGCCAAAGTTCCCGATGCCAACGGCAAATTAATCCCGGGCGTTAAAGGGATTTCTTTATTCATTGTTCCCAAATTTTTAGTCAACGACGATGGCTCACTTGGCGAACGTAATGATGTTGTACTCGCTGGGTTGAATCACAAAATGGGCTATCGCGGCACCACCAATTGCTTGCTAAATTTTGGTGAAGGAAAACACCAACCCAGTGGCAAACCCGGAGCCGTCGCTTATTTAGTCGGTAAGCTGCACCACGGTTTAGCTGCCATGTTTAATATGATGAACGAGGCACGTATTGGAGTGGGCCTAGGTGCAGTCATGTTGGGCTATACCGGCTATTTACAGTCACTCGACTACGCTCGTAATCGACCTCAAGGCAGACCACCAGCGAACAAAGATCCCTCGCAGCCACAAGTACCGCTCATAGAGCATACCGATGTTCGACGCATGCTGTTAGCGCAAAAATCATACGTAGAAGGTGGCTTGGCGCTGATTTTGTATTGCGCTCGTTTGGTGGATGAAGAAAAAACAGCCGACAGCACTGAGGCCAGAACGTCCGCCACATTACTGCTCGATATTTTGACGCCGATTGCTAAATCCTGGCCATCGCAATGGTGCTTAGAAGCGAATAATCTCGCGATACAAATTCATGGAGGTTATGGTTACACCCGTGAATACAACGTCGAACAACTGTATCGCGACAATCGATTAAATCCGATTCATGAAGGCACGCACGGCATCCAAGGAATCGATCTACTCGGTCGAAAAGTAGTGATGAATAGCGGCGCTGCGATGAAATTATTGTCTGAAAAAATTCTAGACACCTTAGTGCGCGCTGAAAAATGCCAACTCACTGAACACAGTGGGGCGTTGGGGAAACGATGGAAACGGCTTCTGCACACCACTGAAATTTTGCATGGGGCTAACGATTTAAACTTAACGTTGGCAAATGCCTCGATCTACCTTGAGGCCTTTGGTCATTTAGTCATGAGCTGGATATGGTTAGAACAAGCCATCGCAGCTCATGCAGCCCAACGAGGTGATCAATCGTTCTATGCGGGTAAACGGCAAGCCTGTGATTGGTTTTTCCGTTGGGAATTACCACGCGTCGATGCGCAATTAGATTTACTCGATTCATTAGATAAGACCACCTTAGCCATGCAGGACGATTGGTTTTAACCCTGCTTGCAAATACTTCGAATGGAATGACCATGATTAAGCATATTGTGATGTGGCGACTCAAAGATCATGCTGAAGGCGCTAATAAATCAGAGAACGCCATAAAAATGAAAGCCTTGCTAGATGCCTGCTCTGATATCGTCCCTGGCATTCATGCATTTGAAGTGGAGTTAGCCAAACCAGGATACGACTGCACCTATGATGTGGTGCTTTACTCAGAGTTTGATTCGCTGGCTGCATTACAAGCTTACCAAGATCACCCACAGCACGTTGCACTAAAGCCTTTCGTCGGTGCAGTGCGTCTTGATCGGCAGTGCATGGATTACGAAGTAAAGTAAATTTAATTTATTTAGCCCAATAACAAAAATACCGGAGGCCATGTGCACACAACTAAACAATTATTCGATCTCACTGGTCGCACTGCGCTGATCACGGGTGGCTCACGCGGTCTGGGCTTGCAAATGGCAGAAGCTTTGGGTGAGCAAGGTGCGAAGTTAGTTATTTCATCGCGCAAGCAAAACGAATTAGATGAAGCAGTAGCTCATCTCACAAAAAAGGGAATCGATGTACTGGCTATCGCCGCTGATTTAGGCAAAGAAGAATCCATCAAGCCACTGTCTGAAGCCGCGATGAAACATTTGGGTCACGTTGATATCTTGATCAATAATGCTGGCGCAACGTGGGGCGCACCGGCGGAAGATCATCCGGTAGAAGCGTGGGATAAAGTCATGGACTTAAACGTGCGTAGCATTTTTTTGTTATCGCAATCGATAGGCAAGTTATCCATGATTCCACGTAACTATGGCCGCATCGTGAATATTGCATCGATCGCCGGCCTTGCTGGTAATGGCGCCAACATGCAGACACTCGCCTACAACACCTCCAAAGCAGCTGTGATTAATTTCACACGCACGTTAGCGGGTGAGTGGGGCAGATACGGAATTACCGTAAATGCCATCGCACCCGGATTTTTCCCTTCGAAAATGTCACGTGGCCTACTTGAGACTATGGGTGAAGACGCTATACAACGTGCTCCCCTTCGCCGCTTAGGTGACGATGAAGACTTGAAAGGCGCTGTAGTTTTGTTCTCCAGTGCGGCGGGTAAGCACATCACTGGCCAAACGCTGGCTGTCGATGGTGGTGTATCTGCAGTCATCATCTGATCATGTCTAGTACTGCATTCCCTTTCGACATTCCCTTCCTTGATGAAGTCGGTGTCGAATATTTGGGCATGGAAGGTGGTAAGTCTCAGGTCGCTCTCAATCTTGAGCCACGTCACATGAACAGTTGGCAAGTCACTCATGGCGGTGTGGTGATGACGCTGCTGGATGTGGCAATGGCACTCGCGGGTAGATCGCTCGACGCAGAATCGCGTGCGTGCGTTACCGTTGAAATGAAAACCAGTTTTCTTCAACCCGGTGGTAAGCCTGGCCATCGATTAGTAGCGAGTGGTCATGCCTTTCATCGATCAACCACGCTATGTTTCTGTGAAGCTGATCTACACGATGGTGATCGATTGGTGGCAAAAGCGATGGGTACCTTCAAATATATTAAGCATACGACTCGCCTAGATATTTCCAGTAAATCTCCCTCCACAAAGGAATAGTCATGACAACGTATCAGCGCATGGTTCTCGCATCACGCCCGCAAGGAGTTGTGACTCCAGAAAATTTTCGTCTTGAGACCAAGCCCATGCCCTCGATTAAAGAGGGTGAGCTTCTGGTGCGTAACCACTACCTCTCGCTCGACCCATACATGCGGATGCGTATGGAAGATGTAAAAAGTTACGCTGCACCTCAAGCGCTGGATGAAGTCATGATCGGTGGCACCGTTGGCGAAGTCATCGAATCCAAGAATGCAAAATTTAAGGTGGGCGATAAAGTTGTAGGCATGTTGGGCTGGACTGAAATAGGCGTTTCAGATGGCGCACTATTAAAAAAAGTGGATACCACCCATATTCCTATGTCGGCTTATTTAGGTGCGGTAGGTATGCCAGGCATGACTGCTTGGTACGGCCTGAATAAAATTATTCAGCCGAAAGCCGGTCAGACCATCGCTGTATCCGCTGCCAGTGGCGCTGTGGGTAGTGTGGTTGGACAGCTCGCTAAATTACACGGATGCCGCGTCATCGGTATTGCAGGTGGCAAGCAAAAATGTGATTTCGTAGTAAATGAATTAGGCTTTGATGCTTGCATCGATTACAAGGGCGGCAATCTTTACAAAGATGTGAAAGCTGCCACGCCGGATGGTATTGATGGTTTGTTTGAAAATGTCGGTGGTGTAGTGATGGATTCAGTACTAGCTCGTATGAATCCATATGGCCGCATCGCGCTGTGTGGTTTGATTTCTGGGTATGACGGTCAACCCATGCCTATTCATAACATGCGCGTCATTTTATCGATGCGTTTAATGCTGCAAGGCTTCATCGTGTCTGAGCATATGGAGTTATGGCCTGAAGGATTGGGCGAAATCGGTGGCTTAGTCGCAAGTGGCAAGCTGAAATTCCGTGAAACAATTTCACAAGGTCTAGCAAGTGCGCCTGAAGCCTTTATCGGCCTATTACGCGGAAAAAATTTCGGCAAACAATTAGTCAAATTAATCTGATTTTTTTGAGACCACGATGAAAAATTTTAGTAACCGCGTCGCCGTAATCACGGGTGCAGCCAGTGGCTTTGGTCGCGAGTTTGCGTTTTTAGGCGCTAGCTTAGGTATGAAATTAGTATTGGCCGATGTACAAAAAGATGCCTTAGCCAGTACTGCCAAAGAATTAGAAACAGCAGGCGCTGAAGTCATCTTCCAACTCTGCGACGTCAGCAAAGGCGAGCAAGTTCAAGCACTGGCCGATGCAGCGATGAAGCGCTTCGGTGCAGTGCATTTGGTGTTTAACAATGCAGGAGTCGGTGCTGGCGGCCTTATCTGGGAAAACTCACGCGCAGATTGGGAATGGGTACTTGGAGTCAATGTCTGGGGCGTGATCAATGGTGTTCGTATATTTACGCCATTAATGCTTGAGTGCGCAAAAAACGACCCACATTACGAAGGGCATATCGTCAACACGGCTTCCATGGCTGGCTTGTTGAATCCACCAACGATGGGAATTTATAACGTATCCAAACACGCGGTAGTATCGATTTCAGAAAGTCTGTATCACGATCTATCGCTAGTCGAAGCACCTATCGGCGCATCGGTATTGTGTCCTTACTTCGTACAGACAGGTATTAGCCAGTCACACAAAAATCGGCCAGATGACTTGAAATCTAGTGAAGGTCCAACGATCAGTCAGCAAGTGTCACAAGCGGTACTTGAAAAAGCGGTTTCCTCTGGAAAGGTCAGTGCCGCCGATGTCGCTCAGCGCACCTTTGATGCGATTCGTGACAACACGTTTTATATTTACTCGCACCCAGGCGCCTTGGGCAATGTACAGCGCCGCATGGAAGATATCGTCACGGGTCGTAACCCTAGCGACCCCTACGAAGCAGCACCTCATGTTCGTGAAAAACTTCAAGCGGGTTTGAAGGGGAAAGCCTAGTGAAGGCCACCATACACGAAGGGCAGTTCGCTACACTACCTAACGGCATTCGACTTCACTACGCTAGTGCAGGCGAACGTGGTAAGCCGCTTATGCTTTTTTTGCATGGCTTCCCCGAATTTTGGTACGCATGGCATCAGCAATTGCAGGAATTTGGAAACACGCATTTTGCTGTCGCGCCTGATCTGCGCGGATTTAATCTCTCCGATCAGCCGTCTGATGTATCTGCTTATCGTCCCAAATTACTGACTCAAGATGTTGAGCAATTAATTGCTCACTTGGGTTATGAGAGCTGCATACTGGTGGCGCATGATTGGGGCGGGGCTTCGGCCTGGAATATCGCTATCGGCCAGCCACATTTGGTGCAGCGTTTAATCATCATTAATTCAACTCATCCCTATCCCTTTGCGATGGCGCTTGCTCACGATAAGCCGCAGCAAGAGGCAAGCGCTTATATGAATTGGTTACGTGCGACAGGCTCTGAAGAAGCGCTCGCTAAAGATAATTTTCGTGTGATGGAACAACTGATGTTGGGCATGGGTCGCCCTTCAGATCATTGGTTTGATGAGCACACACGTGCTCGCTACCACGCTAATTGGGCACATGGTCTAACTGGTGGTGTTAACTATTATCGGGCGACGCCACTATACCCACCGAACGGTGATGATTTGGGTGCGGGCAAACTTACGCTCGAAGCGAAAAATTTTCATTGCAAGGTGCCTGTGCGCGTTATCTGGGGCATGCAAGACAAAGCGCTACTACCAATTTTGTTAGATGACTTGCCCTCATTGGTCGATGATTTAGTCATCGAGCGATTGCCTGAGTATACGCATTGTGAAAATCCGTCGTTAGTGAATCAACTGATTACACGTTTTCTTTCTGAATAATTGATAAATTTTTGTTATGGCGAGACACGACTTTTCTTTTTTTTATGCGCTACGCGTGCGTTGGTCTGAAGTGGATATGCAGGCCATTGTCTTCAATGGTAATTATTTAAATTATTTTGACGTCGCATTCACTGAATATTGGCGCGAGCTGGCTTTGCCTGACGTGATCGCTCAGGCGCAAACAGGTTTGGAATTGTTTGCTCGCAAAGCTACAATCGAATATCACGCACCGGCACGGTTTGATGATGTATTGGATATCGGTGTTCGCTGTTCTGAGTTGGGTCGAAGCTCCATGCGCTTCGTTTTAGAAGTTTACAAAGCCGATGAATTACTCATCTCCGGTGAAATGATGTACGTGCATGCCGACAGTCGCATCCGCAAAAGCGAACCTGTACCTCAGAGTTGGCGCGATGTGCTGATAGCCTATGAAACGGGATGTCCAGTCAAGCTATGAGTTTTAGGATTATTACCGGTGACTGGGAAAGCGTGCGTGAAGATGCGCAACGCGTTCGTATCGAAGTTTTCGTGATTGAACAAAACGTACCGATTGAATTGGAGTGGGATGAGGGCGATGAAGTCAGCACTCATGCCATTGCCTTTGACGAAGAAGGTCAGCCGGTAGCTACGGGGCGCTTACTACCCAATGGACATATAGGCCGCATGGCTGTGATTAAACCGTTGCGTGGTTGCGGCTTAGGTAGAGAAGTCTTAGAAGCGCTTTTGCATCAGGCGCGCGAAGACGGTCACAAAGATTTACTGCTGCATGCACAAACGCATGCCTTATCTTTTTATGAAAAGCAGGGATTCATTG
>JBEDHZ010000054.1:0-13989 GCA_041173845.1 Pseudomonadota bacterium | reverse complement strand
AGCACAACTTGCAGTAACAGCATCGAGGCAAAGTAAATGCTCAGGCGTTTGACATGAAACGCATCAACGGCCAGTCGTTTCCAATCCGGGCTGCCTTGCCAGAGTATGTGTTCGCCGGCGGGCAGGGCCTCAGGTAGGCCCGGCGCGGCTTCAAACTCATGCTCATGATGCGGCTTCATACGAGTGGTTCCTGACGTTCTGGTGTGGCATACAAAGTACCGGCACCGTAGTAAGCAGAAATTTTTTCTTCTTCCAGCATCGTCACTTGATTTGCTTCACGATGACCTGGAACATCTGCGAATTGATGCGCCAAAATTGCATGCACTTTTACATGCTGGTCGGTGATGCGAGCAAACGGAACGGGTAACAAAACAGTTTTATCCGAATCATTGAGTTTGACTTCTATGTAGCGGAACATCATTTCTGATTTATCCATCCACAGTTCGTTCACTGTGCCGGCGACTTCATCATCGGCACCGATGACTGGCAGACCGCGCGGATCGTGATCTTGATGCGCGACGTGGTATTGCGGATTGACGCGTAGGGGCACTATTTTGGCTTCGCCTTCCGGTGTGTGATCAGGAACGTCCGCACGATTAGCCCAAGCACCAGGACCTATTCCAGCTAACAACGGATTGCCGGTTGGCTCGATCGGTGAACCTATCCAGCGATGACGCGGTTCAGCTTGCAAGAACTCCGGTCCTTTCAGCGGATAAGGCATCACGACTTCGTCGCCATTGGCGAGTTTGTAGGTTTTGGGTGACGGGATGGGCGGCCAGCCGTCCATCTTCGTATCACGACCTGTACCTGGATCAAGCGGATAACCATCACGATGGTTTTCCTGAAGCAGGTAATAGATCAGACCAAAAAAGAAAATCCAGAACATATAGAGAACGAGCTGAGCTACGTCCACGTATTGAGTAATAGCGCCTGTTTGCATGAAGAGTCTCCTTAGTGCTTTTGTTAGGGGATAGCTTGAACGCAGCCAATCCGCAAACGTCTTTTGTGATTCATGCTGCAAGAAATACTCGATGCTTCAGTCGCTACAAAAACTAATCATGCGTAGCGAGCAAAGTAACGTACAGATGAATTTCGTTTATCCAGGTAGATCGGCCAAGCCGAACTTCTGGCCCTGCGTGCGTGTTAGTGACGAACCGTTCCGCACTAGCGGACCGATAGCAACCAAAACGCCAAACAACAAATACATCTCGATGTGATACACAAAGCTGTAACCCGTTACAGGTGAAGTCAGGCTTTCACCCATCCAGCCGGACGTGGCGAGTGCGCCGATTAAATCTTTGATGACGCCACCTAAGGCAACTGAAGCACCGCCGGCAGTTGCTTGCACCGCACCCCAAGCGCCTAGTGCCAGGCCCGCGTCTTCGCCGCGTTGCAAGCTCATAGCCATGGTGAGGGTGCCGACTGAAAACAGTCCGCCGCCAACACCAATTAAAAAGGCGCCCGTACGAAACATGTTGGGCGCGTCGAGTGCTCCGGAAAAAATCACTAAGGCGAAAGCAGGTAATCCAACTACGGCGCCTAAAGCGGCCAGTCGAACCGCATCGACGCCGCGAGTTAATAGTTTGGCGGCAATCGCAAAAGCTAATAAAGAGCCGCAAGCAGTGAGCGCGGTGAGTAAACTAGTCGCGCCTACGCTTAGTTGCAGTACTTGAGCGCCATAAGGTTCGAGAATGATGTCTTGCATGTTGAAGGCACAGGTGCCGAGACCCACTGTCCACAAAAAGCGTTTCACGCCGGGGCGGCTGACATACTCACGCCAGTGGCTAGAAAAATCGGCTTCGTCATCCGCCTCTTTGGCGCGCTGACGATTTAAGGCTTCTTGTTTCCATAGCGCGTTTAGATTCAGCCAGATCACGGCGACCGCTGAGCCTTGCACCACTTGAATTAAGCGTAGTGGGCTGAAATCCGTCAATAACCAACCAAACAGGGCGCCGCTGCCGACTAATCCTATCAACAGCATGGTGTACATCAGTGCCACCACGCGTGGGCGTGTCTCAGGTGTGGCGAGGTCGGTGGCGAGTGCCAGTCCGGCGGTTTGTGTCACTTGCATGCCTGCGCCAACTAATAAGAAGGCTAATGCCGCGCCGATGCGGCTGACCCACACCATCCCGGGTTGCTGCGTAGTAAGTGCTAACAAAGCAAATGGCATGATGGCCAGACCACCAAACAATAGCAGCGTGCCTATCCACAAATAAGGTAGGCGGCGCAGACCGAGCGCCGAGCGATGCTTGTCAGATTTAAACCCTATGAGCGCTCTGAGTGGGGCAAACACCAGTGGCAGCGCCACCGATAGCGCAACCCACCAAGCGGGAACACCCAACTCAACGATCATTACTCGGTTCAGCGTGCCGACCAGCAAAGCGGTCGCTAAACCAATGGAAAGCTGGAACATCGATAGGCGGAGCAAGCGTGGAAGCGGTAATTCAGCTGTGGCTACATCGGCAAAAGGCATCCATTCCGAGGTCATCTTGGATGTCAATTTCCGGGTGTATTGATTCAGCAGTTTCATAGCATTCCAGAGGCCGGGGTAGATTTCCCGCATCATTAACCAAGGTACTCTAGAGGTGGGTGCCGTCTATGTCAACTAATGTTTACTACTAATGTGTAATTAATAGTTGACAGAGTACTTGGGATGCGTGATTCTCTCTTTGTGCCGCAGTGCGGCACAAAGCAGTGAAGCAACAGCAATATCTCCTCTCTAGGGCGCTCGCCTGGCGGGCGTCCTCTTTTTTTGGGTCGTTAGCCTGCCGGTCTGGGCCGAACTCGGCTAAAACCCTCGCCAATCCTTGGCCTGGCCTGCGTCATGGTCGAATCTGAGGGCATGCCTGCCGGTATAATCGCGCTTTTGCGTGCGCCAACCCTTGGCCGCGAACCGGACCCCCATCGATGCAATCCCGACACAAAGCGCAGATCGCGACAATTTTCGAGCAGGCGGTGGCATCGCTACTCGCCGGCAATAAGCTACCTACGCCAGAAATTACGCTTGAGCGCCCGCGTGACCCAAGTCATGGTGACTTAGCTTGTACCGTCGCTATGCAGATCGCTAAGCCGCTGAAAAAAAATCCGCGTGAAATCGCGCAGGCCATCACTGATGCTGTGATGAGTAATCCAACGCGTACTGGTTTAATCGATGCACTAGAGATTGCCGGACCCGGTTTTATTAATGTGCGTGTTGCGCTCGCAGCGAAGCAGGAAATCGTTACACAAATATTTAATGATGCGCAGTGCTATGGCTTTAGTAATGAAGCCAATCGCAGCAAGGTCTTAGTTGAATTTGTATCGGCAAATCCAACCGGCCCATTGCATGTAGGTCATGGTCGTCAAGGTGCGTTGGGCGATGCCATTTGCGCACTGCTGGAAGCGCAGGGACATGAAGTGCTGCGTGAGTTTTATTACAACGATGCTGGTGTTCAGATCGCTACCTTGGCTAGCTCGGTGCAAGCACGTGCATTGGGGCATAAGCCCGGCGACGCCGCTTGGCCAGAGTCGGCTTATAACGGTGATTACATCGCCGATATCGCAACGGATTTCTTAGCTAAAAAAACCGTATCAGCAGCGAATGGTGAACCCGTCACAGCGTCGGGGGATGTAAACGACATCGAATCGATACGTCGCTTTGCAGTCACGTATCTGCGTCGCGAACAAGATTTAGATTTGCAGGCCTTTGGCGTGCGTTTCGATAATTATTATCTCGAATCTTCGCTCTACAGCGATGGCAAAGTTGATGCTGCCGTTGCTGCCTTGGTCGCCGCGAATAAAACCTTTGAGCACGATGGTGCTCTCTGGTTGCGCAGCACGGATTATGGCGATGACAAAGATCGCGTCATGAAAAAATCCGACGGCACGTATACCTACTTTGTGCCCGACGTCGCATATCACATTACTAAATGGCAGCGTGGCTATCATCAAGTGATTAATGTGCAGGGTAGTGATCATCACGGAACGATTGCACGTGTGCGAGCAGGTTTACAAGCGGCGGGCGTCGGTATCGCTGCAGGTTTTCCATCGTATGTGCTGCACAAGATGGTGACCGTCATGAAAAATGGCGAAGAGGTAAAAATTTCTAAGCGTGCCGGATCGTATGTGACCCTGCGTGATTTGATTGAATGGTCAGCTGGCGATGCGCCTGTTGATGCGCAGGGTCAGCGTGATCTAACGCGTGGCCGCGATGCGGTACGATTTTTTCTTATCTCACGCAAAGCGGATACGGAATTTGTATTTGATGTCGATCTGGCGTTGGCGCAGTCGGATGAAAATCCGGTGTATTACGTTCAATATGCTCATGCCCGTATTTGTTCCGTGTTGGCGCAATGGGGCGGCGATGAAAATAGTTTGAAAAAAGTCGATCGCGCACCTTTAATAGCGCCGCGCGAAGCAAGCTTGATGGCGAAATTATCCGAATATCCAGAAATGCTAAAAAAAGCGGCTGATGAACTCGGTCCGCATCAAGTGGCATTTTATTTACGTGATCTCGCAGGCGAGCTGCATAGCTACTACAATGCCGAACGAGTGCTGGTGGATGATGAATCGCTCAAGCTGGCGCGATTATCTTTATTGCTTGCTACTCGGCAGGTGATAAAGAATGGTTTGGAATTAATCGGCGTGTCTGCGCCTGCAAGAATGTAAATAATGAATGTGATGCTGACCTCAAAAGATGCAAGCGCCAGAGTGCGCCGCTGGCAACGCGGTGGCACTGTCACGGGCGTGATCGTCGGATTGATTGTTGGACTGACGGTCGCGGTGTGGGTGGCGATGACGATTTTGAAAACGCCTTTGCCTTTTGTCGACAAGATCAGCAAGCAGTCACAGCCGGCCGGTGAGTTAGGCGATCCGAATAAGACCATGCCGGGCGGTGCGCGCGAGCGGCGTGAACGCATCAGCGAAGATCAACCCGCTGCACCTGCGGCCCAGCCTGTGGCTGTGACTCCATCGGAGCAATCAGCGGCAGCTAAATCAGCGAAGACCGCAAAAGCTGAAGCACCACCTGCTGCAACGGCTCCTGCTACGTTGCCGCCATCAGAAAAATCACGCACTGAAAAAGCGCCGACCACAGCAAATACATCATCGCAACCGAGTAGTCCAACACCGGCAGGGAATTCAGCAAATTCAAATCCTCCGCCTGCTTCTAATGCTGCTTCAACGCCAGCCACTGCGGGGACCGCAGCCCCATCGACAACAGCAGCGCCGCAGCTAGAAGGATTTACTTATTATTTGCAGGCTGGTGCGTTTAGAGAAATCAATGATGCCGAAGCAACTAAAGCAAAACTCGCTTTGATGGGTGTCGCTGCCACGATTGCTGAGCGCAAATCAGAGTTGGGTACTTTGTATCGTGTGCGGGTTGGGCCTTTCTCAGAAATCGAAGCGATGAATCGCGCGCGTTTACGTTTGTCAGACAATGGCGTAGATGCCGCTGTCGTAAAAGTTCCGAAATAATCTATTCATGAAATCAGACATGCCCAGTCATTTGCTGGCACGAGTATGTCAATCAACACAGAGGAAATCATGCGTCTGATGAAGCAACTAAAACACTGGATGGCAGCAGCTAGTATCGGATTAATGGCGTTTTCGGTGGCGGCTTCGCCCACTGAACCGGTAGAAGGTATGGAATACCATCGCTTGCAAACCCCGCAGCCGACGGATACCGGTAAAAAAACCGAAGTGTTGGAATTTTTTTGGTACAACTGCCCACATTGTTTTGCATTTGAGCCTGCGTTAGCTGACTGGGTAAAAAAACGCGGCGACACCATTGTTTTTCGTCGCGTTCCTGTCGGTTTTCGTGAATCATTTATTCCGCAGCAAAAACTCTATTACACGTTAGAAGCCTTGAATCGTTTCGATGTGCATCGTGCTGTATTTGATGCCGTGCATGTGGGTCGCCAAAAGCTCGATAAAGAAGAGCAGATCGTAGAATTTATCGAGAAGCAAGGTATCGATAAAAAGAAATTTATCGATACGTTTAATTCATTCAGCGTTCAATCGAAAGTGAACCGTGTACGTCAACTCATGGAAGCATTTCGGATTGACGGCGTGCCAACCGTGGTGATTGATGGTCAGTACATCACATCGCCGTCTATCGTTGGCTCAGCCATGCGTGGTCAGTCGGAACAGGCATTGAATGCGTCGACCTTGCAAGTGATGGACGCGCTGCTAGCGAAGAAAAAATAATGGCTCGTTACTAAATGCTGCGTGTTTTTATTACAGGCGCCTCAAGTGGCATCGGCGCTGCACTGGCGCGTGAATTTGCAGTGCGTGGTGCACAACTGGGTTTGTTGGCGCGACGCGAGTCGGCGTTGCATGCCCTGGTGGCATCGCTGCCGAATGCGTCACGTCATCTGGTTTATCCGGTCGATGTGAATGATCATGCCGCCTTGCTAGCTGCGGCACAAAATTTTATGCGCCGCGCCGATGGCATCGATATCGTTATTGCGAATGCTGGTATTTCATATGGTACGTTGACTGAGCGCCCAGAAGATCTCGCTGTTTTTGAATCCATACTGCAAACTAATTTAATGGCCACGGTGGCGACCTTTGCGCCATTTATCGAAGCGATGAAAACCCAAGCCGCAGCAGGCGATCGCGGTTTGCGTCTGGTGGGCATTGGTAGTGTGGCGGGCATACGCGGCTTGCCGGGCGCTGAGGCTTACAGCGCATCTAAGGCAGCCGTGATGAGCTATTGCGAATCATTGCGCGTTGAATTGAACCCGTATCGCATTCGTGTGGTCACGATTGCACCGGGTTACATCGACACACCCATGACTAAGGTCAATCGTTATCCCATGCCGTTTCTGATGCCGGCTCCACGTTTTGCACGATTGGCTGCTGATGTTATTCGTAGCGGGCGCAGCTACGCAGTTATTCCCTGGCAAATGCGTGGTGTATCGTGGCTGCTACGTTTACTGCCGAATTGGTTGTATGACCGCGTGATGGCCAAGGCTCCTCATAAAACATCTTTCAAAGATCATCCCCATTCCGATGTCACTGCTGGTTGATGCCATTGGTAAGAAGCACGCGCCGGTTGATCCGGGTAAAGCTGTGCGCATTGTGTCGCTGGTGCCTTCGATTACAGAACTGTTATGTGATTTAGGTTTGTCGAGTCGGGTGGTGGGTCGCACCGGATTTTGCATACATCCACAATCGGCCGTCTCAGCGATTCCGAAAGTGGGTGGCACTAAGGATGTGAATTTTGAAAAAATTCGCCGCCTGGCTCCTACGCATTTGATTGTGAACATTGATGAGAACGAAAAGCCCACCGTAGAAGCGCTGGCGGATGTGGTTCCCAACGTGATCGTTACGCACCCGATGGCACCACGCGATAACCTCGAGCTGTATCGTCTGCTGGGTGGAATTTTTCGCAAAGAACGTGAAGCGAATGTTTTGTGTGAGCGTTTTGAGCGTGAGTACGATGCCTTGGTTGTGGCAATGTCGTCGAATGCTAGGCTTTCCTTTTCTACCAATCGCGTGTTGTATTGCATCTGGCAGGATCCGTGGATGACCGTCTCTCGCGATACCTACATCGCGCGTATGCTCGAGTTGATCGGTTGGCAGCAGTGGCTGGCGGATACAGGAGTGCGTTATCCAGAATTTACGTGGGATGCGAAGATGTTATCGGTAATCGACGAAATCCTATTGTCTTCCGAACCCTATCTATTCGCTCAAAAGCATGTCGATGCCTTAGAGCGTCAGACCGGTAAGCCGGTACGTTTGGTGAATGGAGAAATGTTGTCCTGGTACGGCAGTCGAGCGATACAGGGATTACGTTATTTGCGCGAATTGGCGGGCGACTAATTTTTTTGCGCACCTTTGCAGCGGCGCTAGGCTAACTAAGCCCACTTGATGGGCTTATTTCTTTTTTGAGATGCGACTGAGCATGCGTATGAATTCATGCGCCAACATTTTGTGATGTTCATCCAGTTGCTGCATGGTGGCGATCGCTTTGGTATCGAGGGTCGACAGTGTGCTTGATTGTGTTTTGCTGAGGTTGGCATCGATGCTACCGAAGCGTAACCAATCGGTGGGCACATCTAACCACTCGGCCAGAGCACGTAATTTTTCTTGAGTGGGAATAGATTCTCCCTGCAACCATTTGCGCGCTGCATGAACCGTGACCGACTGACCAGCGAAGCGCAAATTGAATTCGCGCGCTAGCTGAGTCGGGCTGTTCGGGGATTGCTCGGCGTTGCGAAGCGCTTGTTGCAGTCGTTTGCTGAATTCTAAGCGTTCGATTTGGGCGTTCATGTATGAAACTATTGCATGTACCCACGTAACAGTCAGTTTGTTAGCGCACTACTTTTCGTAAACTATTGGATATTTTTATAGTTGCAAAGTTCCCATTAAATTTTAAAGTGCGACGAAAGATCAACAACACTGTAATTGTTGTTTTGTGACTGATCGTTTAATTTGTAATGGGTGGGTTTAAGGACTGCGAAAACTCATTTCCTGACAAAGCGCAACACATTATCTGTGCCTGTTGTGCGCTGTAACTCACCGGCATACCAAAGACGGTGCAAATGCGCAAGCGCTTCACCCATAGCAAAACTGAGTTGGTGCGCATCCAGAGTGCGCGTAAACATAATCGGCACGATATCTGCCGCAGATTGTGGCCTCACACATGCCTGGCGTACTTCTTCCAGACGTTCTGCGTGGTGATTGTTTAACTGTCGTATACGTTTATGCAAACCCGTAAAAGGTTTGCCATGCGAGGGTAAGACCAAGGTATCGCTGGGAAGCGAGACAAATTTTTCTAACGATTCTAAAAAATTTCCAACCGCATCGGACTCTGGTTCAATCGCAAAAACCGAGGTGTTGGTCGAAATACGCGGCAGCACCATGTCGCCTGAGATTAAAACGTTTAATGACTTGCAATACAGCGCCGCGTGTTCGGGCGAATGCCCAGTACCGATGATGATGCGCCATTCATGCCCGGCTATAGTCACCGGATGATTTTCTTCGAGTCGTAAAAATTCGTGGGGTACGTCTGGCACCAGCGATGGGTAATAATTTGTGCGGCCTTCGAGTTGCGCCAGCATGTCCTTATCCGTCAAGCCGTGCTGCTTGAAATGCGGCACCATTGCTGGGCCATCGGCACCGGGCAATCCAGCGGACATCATGCGTGCAAAAGCGTATTCACCCACCGTCATCATCAGCGGTGCTTGCCAGCGCTCACACAGCCAGGCCGATAAACCCACATGGTCGGGGTGACAATGCGTGACGATGACTCGGAAAACCGGCAAGCCGTTCAGTTCATTCGCAAAGATTTGCTCCCAGGCCGCGCGCGTCACATCGGTGGCAATGCCGCAATCAATAATCGTCCAACCTTTTTCAGTCGAACCATTGGCTGCCAAACGTTGATCTTCTAGCAACCATAGATTGATGTGATTCAGAGCAAAGGGCAGCGGCATGCGAAGCCAGCGCACGCCAGGGGCAACTTGCATACTGGTGCCGGTGTCAGGCAGGGTATCGGCAAAGGGATAGTGAAGCTCGGATTCCTGGGGATTCATGAATTAGTAAGTTTGCAAGAGGATTGCGCTGGGCGGCTTTCCAATTGCTTGGGGTCGCCCTTACAATAGCGGTTTAATTGACGTTTACGTAAACGGCATTCTATCCTCATTCCTCATGGCCACTTACACCATTACCGAGCTGGCACGCGAATTCGACATTACGCCGCGGGCTATCCGTTTTTATGAAGATCAGGGCCTGATTAGTCCCAGTCGTGAGGGTACTGGCGGGCGTATCCGAATTTATGGTCCACGTGATCGCACACGTTTAAAGCTCACCCTACGCGGCAAGCGTCTGGGTTTGACGCTTTCAGAGATTAAAGATTTAGTGGATATGTATGAGTCGCCGCAAGATTCGGCAGCTCAGCTAGAGCGTTTTATCGCGGTACTGGCTCAACATCGTGAATCACTCGAACAGCAGCGTGAAGACATTGAAGTAACGCTGGCTGAAATCGCGGCACACGAAGAAAAATGTCGGCGCATGTTGGCCGAACCGTCTACCGATCGCAAGCCCGCTGCCGCCACACCGCGTGCACGTCGCGCTGCCTGATCACCACCGAGAGTAATGGAGAAAGTCATGATGGATTTGCCCGGCCTGCGATTTGATCACGGCGATGACATCGCTGCCCTGCGAGAAGCGGTTCGCGATTTTGCGGCGGCTGAAATCGCGCCGCGCGCAGCAGAGATTGATCGCACCGATCAGTTTCCTATGGATTTGTGGCGCAAGATGGGTGATCTGGGTTTGCTTGGTGTGACGGTGGATGAAGCGCTCGGTGGTAGTGGGCTAGGTTACTTAGCGCATATCGTCGCAATGGAAGAAATTTCGCGTGCTTCTGCATCAGTGGGATTGTCGTATGGGGCACATTCGAATTTGTGCGTGAATCAAATTCGACGTAACGGTACTGAAGAACAGAAAAAACAGTATTTGCCCAAACTGATTTCAGGTGAGCATGTCGGCGCGCTAGCGATGTCAGAACCGAATGCAGGATCGGATGTAGTGAGCATGAAGTTGCGCGCTGATTTCAAAGGTGATCGCTGGATTTTGAATGGCAACAAGATGTGGATTACCAATGGCCCCGATGCAGATGTGTTGGTGGTCTATGCAAAAAATGATATCGAAGCAGGCCCGCGTGGCATCACTGCATTTTTAATCGAAAAACATTTTCCTGGTTTCTCTGTCGCACAAAAACTCGACAAGCTCGGCATGCGCGGTTCGCACACTGGCGAGTTGGTTTTTCAAAATTGCGAAGTGCCTGCAGAAAATGTGCTTGGTGGTCGACTATGAGCGTGCTGTTTTATCTGGTGGGCCATTGGGCATTATGCAAGCGTGTATGGATGCAGTGATACCGTATGTGCATGAGCGTAAACAGTTTGGGCAGCCGATTGGTGAGTTTCAGCTCATGCAAGGCAAGCTAGCGGATATGTATTCCACCATGATGGCGTGTAAGGCCTATGTGTATGCAGTAGGTCAAGCGTGTGATCGCGCTAAAACTCCCGATGAAGTCAGAGCCTTGCGCAAAGATGCTGCCGGTGCGATTTTGTATTCTGCTGAAAAAGCGACCTGGATGGCGGGCGAAGCAATACAAACGTTGGGTGGTAATGGATACATCAATGAATACCCGGTCGGTCGTTTGTGGCGCGATGCCAAGTTGTATGAGATTGGCGCGGGTACCAGCGAAATTCGCCGCATGCTGATAGGTCGCGAATTATTTGCTGAGACGATGTAAACCACGAAGGCGCGCTGCATCTACCTAAACTTCTTAATAGCCCAATTTATTTTTAACCATGCAGCATTTCCCCAAACTTTTATCCTCTCAAATTGCGTTTGATATTGCGCGCGTGATTTTGGATGGCTTTGATAAGCACTACAGCCTATTTCGTCAGGCGAGCCAAGCCGCTCGCGAACATTTTGAGCGTATGACGTGGGCAGAAGCGCAGGCTCAAGCACGTGAGCGGATTGCGTTTTACGATAGGCGTGTCGATGAGTGCGTGGAGCTACTCGAAGATGAATACGAAGAAGCAGAACTAACGGATTCTGTGTGGCGTGAAGTGAAGCTGCACTATATCGGGTTGCTGATGGATCATAGGCAACCTGAATTAGCAGAGACGTTTTTTAATTCGGTCTGTTGCAAGATTTTACATCGCACGTACTTCAATAATGATTTCATCTTCGTGCGACCTGCAGTATCGACCGAATATATTGAGCCTGCTCAGGGTACGCCCACCTATCGTGTGTATTACCCGCAGACCGATGGTATGCGTCATGCATTGCGCCGCATGGTGACGAATTTTCAGTTAGCCGGTGAGTTTGCTGATCTCGATCGTGATCTCGCGCAAGTAGAAGAGCGCCTGACTGGTGTGCTGGCTGACATGGCACTCGAGCCGAATTATCAGATTCAAGTATTGTCTAGCCTTTTCTACCGTAACAAAGGCGCATACATCGTCGGCAAGATGATTAACGGTAGTCGTGATTATCCGTTCGTAATCCCGATTCTTCACAAGCGCAAAGGTGCATTGCTGCTTGATGCCGTATTGGCGGATGTGGGTTTAATTACTACGTTGTTTTCGTTTACGCGCGCTTACTTCATGGTGGATATGGAAGTGCCGTCGGCGTATGTGAAATTTGTGCGCAGCATGTTGCCAAATAAGCCGCGCAGTGAAATCTACACCATTCTGGGTTTGCAAAAGCAAGGCAAGGCAGCTTTCTATCGTGATTTTTTACATCATCTTGAGCACTCGTCTGATCATTTCGAAGTAGCGCCGGGCATACGTGGTTTGGTGATGGTGGTGTTTTCGTTGCCTTCTTTTCCGTATGTGTTTAAGGCGATCAAAGATAGTTTTCCTCCACCCAAAGAAACCACGCGCGAACTGGTTAAAGAAAAATATTTGCTGGTGAAATATCACGATCGTGTCGGACGTATGGCCGACACCTTGGAATATTCAAATGTGGCGTTTCCGCGCAGCCGTTTTTCAGATGACTTACTGGCAGAGTTGAAACAGGTGGCGCCTTCGCTGGTGGAAGAAGATGGCGATCAGGTGATCGTACGTCATCTGTATATCGAGCGCCGTATGACGCCATTAAATATTTGGCTCACTGAAGCGGAAGCTACTGGCGATAAAGCAAAGCTAGAACATGGCGTGCGTGAATATGGCAATGCGATTAAGGATTTAGTTGCGGCGAATATTTTCCCGGGCGATATGTTATACAAAAATTTCGGCGTCACGCGTCAAGGTCGAGTGGTCTTTTATGACTACGATGAAATTGAATACATTACCGACTGTAATTTCCGCGCTATTCCTGCGCCGCGTAATGAAGAAGATGAAATGGCCAGCGAGCCGTGGTATCACGTGGCAAAGAATGATGTGTTTCCCGAACAGTTCAGCGTTTTTTTGCTGGGCAATCCACGCGTTCGCGAATACTTCATGAAGCATCACGCTGATTTACTTACAGCAGATTACTGGCAGCAGCGTAAAGACCGAATTCAAGAAGGACAAGTTGAGGATATTTTTCCTTATCCACAAGAGATACGTTTTGTTAACCAAGCCCCGGCTGTGTCGGGCAGTTCGATTGCGTAAGCGGATCGAATTTTTTTCTGGAGAGACTCATGCAAGACCCTATCGTTATCGTCGGTGCCGCACGTACCCCTATGGGTGCATTTCAGGGTGATTTTTCATCACTGGCTGCACATGACTTGGGTGCGGTGGCTATTCGCGCAGCGATTGAACGCGCTGGAATTTCGGCCGACGTAGTCAACGACGTAATTTTTGGTAATTGTCTAATGGCGGCACAAGGACAAGCACCTGCTCGTCAAGCATCTATCAAAGGTGGTGTTCCGGTATCAGCCGGTGCCGTCACCTTGTCAAAAATGTGTGGCTCAGCGATGCAGGCCACAATTTATGGTTTTGATTCGCTGATGGCAGGTACAAATGATGTCGTGATTGCGGGTGGCATGGAGTCTATGACCAATGCTCCCTATCTGGTTCCTAAAGCACGCGGTGGCTATCGTATTGGTCACGGCATGTTGTATGACCACATGATGCTGGATGGTTTAGAAGATGCGTATGAAAAAGGTCGTGCCATGGGTACCTACGCTGAAGATTGCTCTAGCAAGTACAACTTCACGCGTGAGCAGCAAGATGCGTTTGCGATTGAATCAGTCAAGCGTGCGCAAGCAGCTACCGCCGATGGTTCTTTTGCGTGGGAAATTGCACCGGTCACTGTCAAAGGTCGCGCAGGTGACGTGGTGATTGATAAAGATGAAGGCCCACTCAAAGCTAAGATCGATAAGATTTCGCAACTCAAGCCTGCATTCAAAAAAGATGGAACGATTACGGCTGCTTCCTCATCATCGATTAATGATGGTGCTGCAGCATTGGTATTAATGCGTGAATCGACTGCTAAAAAACTCGGCGCCAAGCCGATTGCAAAAATCGTAGCGCATCAGCGTCATTCGCAAGAGCCGAACTGGTTCAC
>JBEDHZ010000053.1:0-12036 GCA_041173845.1 Pseudomonadota bacterium | reverse complement strand
GCCCGGTGCATTGGGATCGGATCGGATTTGCGCTAAGGCGGCGGGGCTGGTGAATGCGCTAGAGAGCAATACACTCGTAATCAATGCAATCGCAATCGGTATACGAATAGACACAGCAAGCGTTATCAGTCGATGACGAAACGTAGTAAGTTGAAGTGTGTTGGACACGATGTCGATAGGCCGTAGTTGCAAAGGACGCCTAGTGTCACAAAACTTACGATTGTGCGTACGGCTGGTGTGACTATGCGCATCAAAATTACACTCAGCCACTCCAAAACACAAATAAACTTATGCTTAGTGTGTGTGGAAATTTTTTTAAGTGTTCGGTCTCCGGCTACTTGAAACAAATTAGACTTTAAATAAGCAGACGAAAAACTGCAAAAACTCAGGCGAAAAAAAACCAACCTAGCGATTGGTTTTTAAATTCAAATTCAATTTGCTGTTTTAAAAGCTCTCGCTATCGCTAAGGTAGCGCCACTGCCCCACGGGCAGATCGCCCAGTTTGACTTGCCCGATACGTACACGTTTGAGTCCCAAAACTTTCAGTCCTACCAGTTCACACATGCGACGTATCTGACGTTTTTTCCCTTCTCGCAAAGTAAAGCTCAGCTGATCATCATTTTGCCAGCGCACGATAGCGGGCAGTAGTGCTTTTCCGTCAAGAGATAAGCCGTGATTCAGTCGCTGCAAATCGTGATCAGGAAGATTACCTGGTTTTGAATATTTAACTCGCACCAGATATTCTTTATCAATGTGCGTGTCTTCACCGATGAGTTGTTTAGCGATACGACCATCTTGCGTTAAAACGAGTAGTCCGACTGAATCGATATCTAGACGACCTGCAGGTACTAAACTTTTTAGCTGACCGCCAGAAAATTGGATGGGTAATTTGTCTTCATCCCAGCGATTTTCCGGGCGCACCAATACGACGGCAGGTTTATAGCCATCTTCTGCCTGCCCGCTGACATAGCCCATAGGCTTGTTGATTAACACGGTCACGCGTCGAGCTTGCTCAACTCGCGCCTGTTTTTCTATGGTGATTTTTTGTTCGGGGAGTACTTTGCTGCCGAGCTCTGAGATGACTTTGCCGTCGACACGTACCCAGCCTTTGGCAATCCATTCGTCGGCTTCGCGACGTGAACTTAGTCCAAGTTCAGACATGCGTTTCGATAGACGGATGGGTTCGCTCATAAATGGCCTTAAACGCGCAATGCGTTAAGCAAATCAGATTCGAGAGCAATCTGACTGCGTGCGTTAGACAGAACGGGACCGTCGACTAAAAAAACATCCTCGACTCGCTCGCCCAAGGTGGTGATTTTTGCGGTGTGCAAATTGACTTTGTAGCGCGCAAGTACGCTAGCGATTGAATACAAAAGACCGGTGCGATCACTCGCTGAAATGGAAAGAAGATGATACTGACCACGTTCATCTGGCTGCAGATGGACGGTGGGAGTAATCGGAAAAACACGCGATAGTCGCGATAGCCTGGGCTTGGCTGGTGTGGGTAAATCTTTACCGGTTTCCAGCCATTGTTTTAATTCGTGTTCGATAAGAGTGATTAGCTCGCGATAACTGTCGGCGTAATTTGGTTCGCTGACCAAGAAAGAATCTAAGGCATAGCCAGTACGCGTGGTCTGAACTTTTGCATCCAAAATACTAAAATTTTTGTGATCGAAATAACTGCAAATTTGAGCGAACAAATCAGGCCGATCGTGGAGATAAACCATCACATGTAAACCTTCACCCACCGGCCCTAGCCTGCAACGGACTATCGGTGATGGCGAGTTAACGTGTTCGCACAACACGCGGGTTTGCCAGGCAATTTCGGCGGCATCGTGCCTTAGGAAATAACCGACGTCGAGGGTTTTCCAAAGTGCTTCATGAGCGTTTTCTGAAAGGCCAAACAGACGCAAACTGGCGATCGCTTCTTGCTGTCGGTTTTGTAGTTCGCGATCAGGTGAAGGTGCTTCACCGCCCATCACTCGCAAACTCATACGGTATAGATCTTCGAGTAATTTACCTTTCCATGCATTCCATACTTTCGGACTGGTGCCACGAATATCGGCAACGGTCAGTAAATAAAGAGCTGTGAGATGGCGCTCATCTTTAACCACGTTAACGAATGCACGGATAACATCAGGGTCAGACAGATCTTGTTTTTGTGCGACCTGCGACATGAGTAAGTGATGCTCCACCAAAAAAATCACCAGATGTGATTCTTCTTTGGACAGGCCATGTTCTCGACAAAAACGTCGCGCATCTTCTTTGCCTAAATGAGAGTGATCACCACCGCGACCTTTAGCGATATCGTGAAAGAGTGCCGCCGTATAGATAAGCCAAGGGTGCGGGAAATTTGCCATAAGCTGGCTGCAGAATGGATATTCATGCGCATGCTCAGGAATCGCAAAACGTCGCACATTCCGAAGCACCATCAAAATATGCTGATCGACGGTATAGACATGAAATAAATCGTGCTGCATCTGACCGATGATGCGACGGAAAGCCGGCAAATACCGGCCTAGTATCGACAGCTGATTCATCTGCCGCAGTGCGTGCGTAATCCCTTTCGGAGCCTGCAAAATTTGTAGAAAAAGGTAGCGATTAATAGGTGCCCGTCTGAACCGCGCATCGATTCGTGAACGTTCATGCCAGAGTGCACGCTGAGTGCGTGCGGTCATGCCTTTAAGTTCACCGTGCTGCTCCAACAATAGAAAAATTTCCAACATCGATGAAGGAACTTCCTCAAATATTTTGTCGTGAGCGATGTCGATCATTCCGTTAACTTCGTTGAAACGGACATTCACAGGACGTGAAACACTCGGTTGCGGGAACAGATGAGCTTCAATATTTTGTAGCAGCAGACTATTTAATTGTGTAACTGCTTTAGCGGCCCAGTAATAACGCTGCATCAAGACTTCACTGGCGCGTCGCGTTGCTGTGGTTGTAAAGCCGAATGTTTCAGCGACTGCACCTTGCACATCGAATACCAGCCGATCTTCGCGGCGCTGCGTATGTAAGTGAAGTCGTATGCGTATGTCTTTGAAGGCGCGCTCTTTTTGTGCCAGCTGACGAGCTTCGGTAAGCGTGATCAGATCATTAGCGGCGAGTTCACGCCATGACTGGCCCAAACCTGCGGCCTTAGCCACCCACAGAATCACTTGCAGGTCACGC
This sequence comes from Pseudomonadota bacterium, assembly GCA_041173845.1. GTDB lineage: Bacteria > Pseudomonadota > Gammaproteobacteria > Burkholderiales > Burkholderiaceae_D > Pernthalerella. Next base: position 8,865 of record JBEDHZ010000053.1, on the reverse strand, counting down.
AATCCACCCGGGCTTTCCTTACAATTAGGTTCCAGGCTGTACGGCGTGTTTTCGTACTTAACGTGACGCTGCCTGAGCTCAAGTATTTTTGCTTGAAAAAATGCACGCGAATCCATTGCATGGGCAAAGCGTTCACGCAATGTTTCAAATAGAGTTTTGTTGCCGCATAAACGACGAGCCTCGAGCAGGCTGGTTTGTACGGTAATGTCTGCCGATGACTCCGTCATGCATTCGTCCACAGTGCGAATGCTATGGCCAATCTCTAATCCGAGGTCCCACAGCATTTGCACCAGTCGCTCTAACTTTTCGCGCTGCTTGGCATCAGGCGCGTGCGGTAAAAGAATCAACAGATCGACGTCGGAATATGGGAACAACTCGCCGCGTCCATACCCTCCCACCGCAATTAGTGCGGTGGAAGCTGGCATTGAAAATTTTTTCCAGGCAGTGACAAGCACTTTATCAGTGGCTTGCCGCATGGCTTTGAGTAGTCGCTCTGGCTTACGGTCGTTTTCGTAAGCACTGACGATAAGCTGGCGCTCTTGCTTTAGCTGCTCGCGCAGCAAAGTCGCTAGAGCAGCGGTATCAGGCAAGGGCGGCAATGCTGCCGGCATGATGTTCTTTAATGAAGGAGGGTGGTGCGGGCATCTCAGGAGAGATCGTTAGTACTTCAAAGCCAGTTTCAGTCACCAGTACGGTGTGTTCCCATTGAGCTGACAGGCTGCGGTCGCGTGTCTTGATTGTCCAGCCGTCACCCATTTCGCGGATTTCGCGACGACCTGCATTAATCATAGGTTCGACGGTGAAAATCATGCCTGCACGCAGCTCAGCCAAGGTGCCAGGGCGACCATAGTGAAGCACCTGCGGCTCTTCATGAAAAACTTTACCGATGCCGTGTCCGCAAAATTCACGCACCACGGAGAACCCTGCAGCTTCCGCGTGCTGCTGTATCACATGGCCAATATCACCGAGATGGGCGCCAGGACGAATTTTAGAAATGCCTAACCACATGCATTCATAAGTGATGTCACCCAGTCGTTTAACAAGTATGGAGGGTTCACCGACGTAAAACATGCGACTGGTATCGCCGTGGTAACCATTTTTGATAACGGTGATGTCGAGGTTAACGGCATCGCCGTTTTTTAATACCTTGTCGCCTGGAATGCCATGGCAGACTACGTCATTGATCGATGTACAGATCGATTTTGGGTAAGGCGTATAACCGGGCGGGCAGTAATTTAGCGGTGCAGGGATACATTGCTGAACGTCAACCATGTAGTCATGGCACAGCTTATCTAATTCTCCGGTGCTAATTCCGGCGCGCACGTGTGGTGCGATGAAATCGAGAACTTCAGCAGCTAGCTTGCCAGCGATGCGCATGCCCTCGATATCTTCAGCAGTTTTGATGGAAATGGAACCCATGATTTGGTGTCAGCTATGGCGTGATGTTCGCCAAATGATTCAGAGAAGGCAAAATTATAGTCGAGCCAGGTGTTTGGCGGGCCGTAGCCAGGGATGTTGTTAAAAATGCCGGAATTCGTATACAATCGCGGGTTAGCTTTAGCAGGATCGGCAATTTGAGCTGTTCAAGCGAATTAAAAGCTAAGTACGTTATCTTTTTTATAAAACACGAGCCTGTATCGTCAAGGGTGCCCGCGGTAGTTACTAAGGGTTACTGATCAGGCTCCAGACCCAACCCTGGAGAGTAATAAATGTCAGTTACCATGCGTGAAATGCTGGAAGCCGGTGTCCATTTTGGTCACCAAACTCGCTTCTGGAACCCAAAGATGGCCCCGTTCATATTCGGTCATCGCAACAAAATTCATATCGTCAATCTGGAAAAGACCATGCTTCATTTCCAGGAGGCGACAAAATACATACGTCAGCTATCCGCCAACCGCGGAACCGTTCTCATGGTGGGCACCAAGCGCCAGGCACGCGACATTATCGCGGCCGAAGCTCAGCGCGCAGGTGTTCCTTTCGTTGACCAGCGCTGGCTGGGCGGCACCTTGACCAACTTCAAAACCATCAAAACATCAATCAAGCGTCTGAAAGAAATGGAAGCTGCGGTTGCTGATGGTTCAGTCGAAAAAATGGCAAAGAAAGAAGCGCTGTTATTTCACCGTGAATTAGAAAAGCTCAACAAAGCCATCGGCGGTATCAAAGATATGAACGGTGTGCCGGATGCGATTTTTGTGATTGACGTTGGCTATCACAAGGGTGCCATCACAGAAGCCGCAAAGTTGGGTATTCCAGTGATTGGTATCGTTGATACCAACCACTCGCCAGCCGGTGTGACGTATGTCATTCCAGGCAATGATGACTCATCAAAAGCGATTACTTTGTATGCGCGCGGCGTAGCCGATGCAATCCTTGAAGGCCGTTCCAACGCTGTGAATGACATCGTTGAAGCCGTTAAGGGTGGTGCGGATGAATTTGTCGAGGTTAGCGGACAAGCTTAATAAGCCCGTCTGCCAGTCCTGAACTATCAGGACGGAGAAACTGGGGCAACGAAGGTTAGCCCCTTTTTTTCGGGAAATGAATAATGGATGGCTTATATGCCGTCCCTGAACTAGGAGAGCAGAATGGCAGCAATTACGGCAGCAATGGTGGGCGAGCTTCGCGCCAAAACAGATGCCCCCATGATGGAATGCAAAAAAGCACTGACTGAAGCAGAAGGTGATATGGAACGTGCGGAAGAAATTCTGCGCGTTAAATTGGGTAGCAAAGCATCGAAAGCAGCTTCTCGTGTTACCGCTGAAGGCGTGGTGGCTTCGTACATCGCAGGTGGTGTTGGCGCTTTGGTTGAAATTAATTGCGAAACCGATTTCGTTTCCAAGAACGATGATTTCCTTAAATTCACCTCTGATATCGCCAAACTGGTGACTGAACATAGCCCTGCTGACGTGGCAGCGTTGTCAGCATTGGGTTTGTATGGCAAGACAGTTGAAGAAGTTCGTACCGAGTTGATCGGACGTATTGGTGAAAACATGTCGATTCGTCGTTTTAAGCGTTTTCAAACATCGGGCAAACTGACTTCGTATTTGCACGGCACTCGCATTGGCGTGATGGTTGAGTTTGAAGGCTCTGACGAACAAGTTGGCAAAGACGTAGCAATGCATATCGCAGCTATGAAGCCAGTCGCTTTGTCTTCAGACCAAGTACCTGCTGAATTAATTGAGAAAGAGCGTTCAGTCGCCAAGCTCAAAGCAGAAGAGTCTGGCAAGCCAGCGGATATTGCTGCGAAAATGGTTGAAGGCTCCGTTCAAAAATATCTGAAAGAAGTTTCTTTGTTTGATCAGACATTCGTTAAGAATGACAAGCAAACAGTTCAGCAGATGCTGAAAGCGGCGAATACGTCCGTAAAGAGCTTTGTTATGTTTATCGTTGGTGAAGGCATCGAGAAGAAGCAAGATGACTTTGCTGCGGAGGTAGCGGCGCAAGTAGCCGCCGCCAAGCAAGCGTAATGATTAAAACGGGCCGCAAGGCCCGTTTTTTTAGCCTGCAGCAGCGCTTATCAATTGAATTGAAGATCAACAGTTAAAATACAGGCTGTTGTTCGGCGAGACCCAGTAAAAACCGAATCACCAGGGAGCAATAACTATGACGTCACCCGCTTATAAGCGAGTCCTTCTGAAACTCTCCGGCGAAGCCCTGATGGGCGACGATGCCTACGGTATCAATCGGGCCACGATTGAACGTATGGTGGCTGACGTTTCTGAAGTTGCCGCCATGGGTGTCGAACTCGCGATTGTTATCGGCGGCGGGAATATTTTTCGTGGAGTAGCACCTGGCGCGCAGGGCATGGATAGAGCGACTGCCGATTACATGGGAATGCTCGCCACGGTAATGAATTCATTAGCGTTAGCGGATGCGATGCGTCAGGGTGGTATGACTGCTCGTGTGATGTCAGCGATTGGTATCGAGCAGGTCGTCGAACCCTATGTACGGCCTAAGGCGTTACAGTACCTTGAAGAAGGCAAGATTGTGATCTTCGCCGCCGGTACCGGTAACCCATTCTTTACTACCGATACAGCCGCAGCCTTAAGGGGCGCAGAAATTGGCGCTGAAGTCGTTCTCAAGGCGACCAAAGTCGATGGCGTGTATAGCTCCGATCCCAAAAAAGATGCCGCCGCAACTCGTTATGCGGAGATTAGTTTTGACGAGGCGATTGCAAAGCGTTTACAAGTGATGGACGCGACAGCATTTGCGCTATGCCGCGACCAAAAGCTTCCTATCCGAGTATTCTCTATTACTAAAGCAGGTGCGCTCAAGCGCGTGATAGTTGGAGAAGACGAGGGGACACTAGTTCACGTATAAAAGCGGTAGTTCGAGTTACATCAGCATTTGTAGAATAATTATTTGCTATTTGTTCCTAAGATTTTGAATAGCTATTGGTAAACTGATTGAATCATTGCATGATTGAATTGAAGAATTACAGGAGAGCAGTATGAGCGTTGCCGACGTCAAAAAAAATACCGATCAAAAAATGCAAAAGTCTATTGAGACCCTTAAGGCTGATCTGGCCAAAGTGCGAACAGGGCGGGCACATGTCGGCATGTTGGACCATGTTCAAGTCGATTACTACGGGACTCCCACACACATTAATCAAGTCGCCAATGTGACCTTGCTCGATGCGCGCACCATTGGTGTTCAGCCATGGGAAAAAAAGATGATCGCCACCGTTGAAAAAGCGATTCGCGAATCGGATCTAGGGTTGAACCCTTCGACACAAGGCGACGTGATCCGCGTTCCTACTCCAGCGCTCACCGAAGAGCGCCGCAAAGAGATGGTGAAGCTCGTTAAGAGCGAAGCAGAAGATGCCAAGATCGCGATTCGCAACATTCGTCGTGACGCTAACGAGGCCTTAAAGAAGCTCTTGAAAGACAAAGCGATTTCAGAAGACGATGAGCGTCGCGCTCAAGACGACGTGCAAAAGCTGACCGATAAATTTGTCGCCGAAGTCGACAAGCTGGTGGCAGAAAAAGAAAAAGAAGTGCTGACTGTTTAACCTTCCTTTGTGTATCCAACTTTCAGAAAGACAGTCTCTTGATTAGAACTCGCTATTCCATGATGGATGACATCACGTATTGCGCGTCCGTCCTCGCACGGCAGACTATCCAACCGTTGCCGACGTGGGCCAAGCGATGATCCAAGCGAGTTCGACTCAACATATTCCTGACACGGCACTGATCCCGTCTCATGTTGCCATCATCATGGACGGCAACGGTCGTTGGGCAACCTCGCGTTACTTACCGCGGGTTGCAGGGCATGCCAAAGGGGTTGAATCCGTTCGAGCTATTGTCAAAGCCTGCGTAGCGCGCAAAATTTCTTATCTGACCTTGTTTGCGTTTAGTTCAGAAAACTGGCGCCGACCTGCCGACGAAGTGTCGTTATTGATGCGCTTGTTTTCTACCGCGCTTGAGCGCGAAGTTAATCGTATGTTCGCCACCGGTATTCGCTTGCGAGTCGTTGGCGATTTAAGTCGCTTCGATGCGCGACTACAAGATCAAATTGCTCAGGCTGAATTAAAAACTAAAGACAATGACACCTTGAATCTCACGATCTGCGCAAACTATGGCGGTCGGTGGGACATGCTACAGGCTATGAACAAAGCGGCTGACAGCATGCCTGTGGGTTCTGAATTTACTGAGCAAGATATTGCTCCGCATCTTGCAATGGCTTTTGCGCCAGAGCCGGATTTATTTATACGCACCGGCGGTGAACAGCGCATTTCAAATTTTCTGCTCTGGCAGTTGGCTTACACCGAGCTTTATTTCACCGAGACTTATTGGCCTGATTTCGATGCGGATTCACTGGATGAGGCGATCATTTCTTATCAACAGCGCGAACGTCGTTTTGGGCGCACCAGCGCTCAGCTGATTGAGGTCAGGAAGGCCTCCTGATGCTGCGCCAGAGAGTGCTAACTGCCATCGCGCTGCTAGTTTTGCTAGCCGTCGTGCTTGGTTCACAATCCTTGTTGGCCTTTCGCGTAACACTCGCTGTTTTTTTTGCAGCAGCTGTTTGGGAAGCTTTGCGCTTGCTCGAGGTCCGTACTCCGCTGCCGATGGCTGCCATGGGTGGCGTCGTCTTGCTGATACTAGTATCTGGACCTAGTTGGAATTGGAAGCCACTGGCCACGCTTTGTGCGTTGATCTGGGCAATACGATTTTTCCCTGCGCTGAAATTAGGTCTGCCGTCGCTGCAAGGCGCACGAGGTCTGCTGTTTGTGTTTGTATTTATGATCGCTTTGCTGGGATGCTTTGTGTCGATCGCAGCGGTGTTTGAACATTCGCCTGTGTATTTGGTGTCAGCGATGTCGATCGTTTGGGTAGCGGATATCGGTGCTTATTTTGCTGGACGAAAATTTGGACGGCGCAAATTAGCACCCGAGATTTCACCGGGTAAAACATGGGAAGGCGCGATAGGTGGTTGGCTCGCCGTGTTGGTGCTATTTGCCGCCTCAGTTTTTATACCGTCACTGTCCGATACCTTTGCGGCTCAACTAGTGCTTCAACGTGGATGGCCGTTGTGGATCATCATCATGAGCATCTTAGTGACAGCCAGTGTGATTGGTGATTTATTTGAATCGTTAATGAAGCGTCGTGCAGGAATGAAGGATAGTAGTCAGCTACTACCGGGGCACGGTGGTGTACTGGATCGCATTGACGCCTTGATACCCGTAATGCCATTGGTTTTGTTGTTGACTACGCAGTCCTGAGACAAAAAATAAAAACTATGCAATCGATAACAGTACTTGGAGCGACCGGCTCCATAGGCGTCTCAACGCTGGATGTGATTGCACGACATCCGGATCGTTACCGTGTTTTTGCATTGACTGCCCACAGTCGAGTCGATGAACTCGCTGAGCAATGCATACGGTTTACACCAGAAGTTGCGGTGGTAGGTACTGCAGAAGCAGCGAGCCAATTATCTGCACGACTTCAATCCGCTGGTTTGACGACGCAAGTGGAGTACGGTGAACAAGCTTTGTGTGATGTATCGAGTGCAGCAGCTTGTACGACGGTGATGGCCGCGATTGTGGGTGCTGCGGGTTTGGCGCCGACGATAGCCGCTGCCCATGCAGGGAAAAAAGTATTACTCGCGAATAAAGAAGCGTTGGTGATTTCTGGTCAGTTGTTCATGGATGCCATTGCTGCGAGTGGATCTGTGCTGTTACCGATTGATAGCGAACACAACGCGATTTTTCAGTGTTTGCCGCTGAATTATCAACGTCAACTTGGGCATCACGGTATACGAAAGATACTGTTAACAGCCTCGGGTGGTCCATTTTTAGATCGTGATGTCAGCACCCTAGATCAAGTCACGCCTGAACAAGCGGTAGCGCATCCCAATTGGAGTATGGGTAGAAAAATATCGGTTGATTCGGCCACTATGATGAACAAGGGATTAGAAGTGATTGAGGCGCACTGGTTATTTGGAGCAGCGCCCAATCAAATTGAGGTCGTCATTCATCCGCAAAGCGTGATTCATTCTATGGTCTCGTATGCTGATGGGTCGGTATTAGCGCAGCTCGGAAACCCCGATATGCGAACGCCGATTGCGCATGCGTTAGCCTATCCTGATCGTATTGAATCTGGTGTGGATACCGTTGACCTAACGAAAATAGCTCAACTGAATTTCCGTCCACCCGACTATGTGCGGTTTCCTTGTCTAAAACTTGCGTTTGATGCCTTGCAAACGCTACCAATGAAGTGGCGGTTGAGGCATTTTTGGACAGGCAGATTGGTTTTAGAAAAATTCCTGAATTAATTGATGCTGTGCTCAATCGTTTACCGGTTGAACCTGTAACCGACTTGGGTGCTGTACTGGCTATGGATAAATCAGCGCGTTTGCTAGCGCGCGAATTAATGCATCAATAAGCTTCACATCTTAAGCTTCACCACAAAGCATCAACACACTGAGATTTCATGGAATTACTGCAAACGATTTTTGCTTTTGTGATTGTGATTGGCGTGCTAGTCACCATTCATGAGTTTGGCCATTACTTGGTAGCGCGTTGGTGCGGCGTCAAAGTACTGCGATTTTCTGTCGGTCTGGGCAAAGTTATTTGGTCGCGTCGTTTTGGCCCTGATCAGACTGAGTGGGCTGTGTCCGCCGTGCCTTTGGGCGGCTACGTCAAAATGCTGGATGCGCGCGCCGATGATGCCGGAGAGATTCCCGAAGCTGATTTGCCGCGTGAGTTCACGCGTCAACCGGTGTTGCGTCGTATAGCGATTGTTAGCGCAGGGCCGTTGGCTAATTTTTTGTTAGCTATCGTGATTTTTGCCGGGCTGTACTGCTATGGCGTACCAGAACCCGTATCCCGAGTGGAGATCAAGCAAAACACTATTGCCGAGCAGGCTGGTTTACGTACGGGTGACCTGATTGTGGCCGTCAATGGCGAGCCAATTCAAGCGTGGTCAGAATTTCGTTGGTTCCTATTGCAAGGCGCGATGAAGGGCGAGCGTTTGCAATTGAGCGTGCAGAATCGTTCGGAGTTGCGCGAGGTCAGCTTAAATTTATCGGGTATTTCGGCTGATTCATTGGATCAGCATCTGCAAGAGCAGATCGGTATGGAAATGGCACGTCCCCAAGCCGTGCTAGGTGAAATCACACCGGGCGGGCCTGCTGATCGTGCCGGATTAAAAGCCGGTGATCATATTGTGCGTATTGATAGTTTGCCGATAGTCGATGCGATGGCCATGATAGAAGCCTTGCAGGCAGCACCGGGCAAGCCTTTGATGGTCGAGTTTATGCGTCGAGATCAGCGGTTAACATTGTCTGTTACCCCCCAAGCCGAACTGGTGGGTGAAAAGACCGTCGGTCGAATACTGGCTAAGGTTGATCTGTCAGCTGCGTCGGTGA
>JBEDHZ010000052.1:0-11586 GCA_041173845.1 Pseudomonadota bacterium | reverse complement strand
TATCGGCGTCGGTCCAATGGGTACTGATAAAAATCGAACGCCGTGTTTTAGCGTATCGCCCTACTTTGGGTGGTGTCTGATGCGAATCTATGCAGACAGAGCGGTGGCGATTTTTTTAGTGCTGGGTTTGTGGCATGTATTAAGCCTATCGTACGGCACTGATGCTGTCGCAGCGCCACAAGCGACTTGGCAGCAATTAGTCATGCTGATCAGCACAGGATTCATTGGCCCGCATCTAAACTTCACTTTGTCCTCATGGATAGTCAGCATAGTGCTGGCAGGTGTCGTTGGACTCTCGCTGGGTTTACTACTCGGTTTGCATCGGGCAAGCGGATTGATCTTTGAACCCTTAATCATTGCGCTGTCGTCGCTACCCAAAGTCACCTTGTATCCGATGGTGCTATTAATTTGTGGCTTAGGACAATCGTCAAAAATTTGGTTTTATTCATGGCGTGTTGCCCATCATGCTTTTTACCTTAGGCGCTGCGCGAGAAATACCATTGCATTACGTGAAAACAGCACGCACGTTAGGCTTAGATCGCATCACCACGCTGAGACGTGTCATCTTACCTTCAATGGCATCAGGCATCGTATCGGGGCTACGCTTAGGCGCGTCACTTGCCTTATTAGGCGTAATCATCGGTGAGATGTTTGGCGCTCAGTATGGTCTGGGATTTTTGCTGATGAATGCTATTGATGTTAACGACACGGCGCAAATGGCCGCCGTGGCATTGATGTTGATTTTTCTGGCGTTAGCACTGAACGCGATAGTACGCTTGCTGATCTATGTGTTTGACCGACATGCACTACGCGGCTTCACACAGCTTTCAGCAAGCTAAATTCAGCGCACGACGGCGAGCTGAATGCGTTGCTTGTTACGGAAAGTGTAGAGCGTCAAGGCGCTATTCTTTACATCACCTTTGGCATCAAATTCAATCATTCCTGTCACGCCCTGATATTTTGATGAGGCCATGATCGTTAGATATTTTGTTGGATCGGCGGAGCCTGCTTTTTGCATCGCAGTGATCATTAGCCATGTGGCGTCATAAGCATAGGGCGCATAGATCTGTACATTACCGTTATATTTCTTACGAAAGGCGGTACGAAAATCTTCCATCACTTTTTTCTGAGCATCTTCAACGCCACCCGGCTCGGAACACAAGACCACATCGTCTATCAGTCCTTCGCCCGCTAGCACCGGCATCTGTTCTGAACAAACACCATCGCCACCCATAAACTTAGCGGAAATACCTAATTGCTTCATTTGTCTCAGCATGGGGCCACCTACCGCATCAATACCACCAAAGAAAATCGCATCCGGTTGTTTGGCTTTGATGGAGGTGAGAATGGCGCTGAAATCAGTCGATTTATCCGTAGTGAACTGGCGACTAACAATGTTGATGCCATTCGCTTTGGCAGATTTTAAAAACTCATCCGCCAGACCCTGGCCATATGCCGAGCGATCATCTACCACCGCGACATTTTTTAGCTTGAGTGTTTGCGCTGCATAGCGACCCATCACACTGCCGAGTTGCGCATCATTTGCGACCACGCGAAACGCATTTTGGTATCCCTGTTGCGTGTATTTTGGATTGGTTGCAGACGGTGAGATCTGGGGGATACCCGCGTCATGATAAATTTTTGAGGCTGGTATGGTCGTGCCCGAGTTCACGTGACCGATGAGGCCTTGTACTTTTCCATCTACCAGTTTTTGTGCGACCAAGGTGGCCTGACGAGGTTCGGCCCCATCATCTTCAGACTGCATGACAAATTTAACTTTTTTACCACCGATGCTAATGCCTTTGGCGTTTGCTTCATCGATGGCCATGCGCACGCCGTTTTCAGTGTCTTTGCCTAAATGCGCGATGTTGCCCGTAAGCGGACCGGCGTGACCGATGCGGACGACCAACTCTTGTGCCTGCGCAGTCGATAGTAAAACGCAGAGAGATGACGCGAGAACCGATGCAAGGAGTGGGGCGCTGGATAAAAGACGCATGGGGTGGACCTTTCGTAGAGAAGCAGGACGATGAGCGTTGGTAGTCGGTAAGACGTTTTTAAAAAGTTAATCTTTGCGAATTTCAAGCGATTTCAATGCTCGTTGGTAGAAGATTACCTCGATTGACAGTAGAACATTCAAACAGCTCTTGGTAGCATAGCGAACCTTTCAGGCGGACTTCAAGGCCATTCATAGAATCGTCGGTTGTCAACGCTTAAAAACCTACAATTACAATTTTATATTCGGAGACTTCATGGCAAACGTCAGTCAGCGCGCTCAAGGCTTGGGCACAGAAAACGCTTTTATTGTTCTGGCAGAAGTGAATAAGCTGATCCGTGAAGGTCGCGATGTTATTTCATTTTGCATTGGTCAGCCGGATTTTCATACGCCGATGAATATTCAGGATGCGGGTGTGAAAGCGATCCGTGAAGGTCGTCACGGTTATACGCCTTCAGCCGGTATTGCTGAATTGCGTCAGGCAGTGGCCGATGATTTCATGCGTACACGCGGCATCAAGGTCGATGCCGATGATGTGGTGGTAGCTGCGGGTGCGAAACCCTTTATTGCCTATACGATTCTTTCCACCACAGATTACGGTGCGGGCGATGAAGTTATTTATCCGGTGCCGGGTTTCCCGATTTATGAATCGCAGATTAAAGCCAGTGGTGCAGTCGGCGTGCCTATCTATTTGCGTGAATCGCGTAATTTTAGTTTTGATCCGCAAGAACTCGCGGACAAGATCACGCCTAAAACTAAATTACTGATTTTGAATTCGCCGCAAAATCCTACTGGCGGCATCATCCCCAAAAAAGATATGGAAGCGATTGCTGAGATTCTGCGCAAGCATCCTCAGATCTGGATTTTTGCTGACGAAATTTATGGCCGCTTGATTTACGAAGGTGAGTTTGTTTCAATCGCCTCGCTGCCCGGCATGCAAGAGCGCACGATTATTTCGGATGGCTGTTCTAAGACATGGGCTATGACGGGTTGGCGTTTAGGTTTTGCAGCTAACAAAAAACTAGCGCCATTTTTTACTACGTGGATTACTAATACCGAATCATGCGCATCGCAGATCACGCAATGGGCGGGTGTCGAAGCGCTGAATGGTCCACAAGACGATGCGAATCGTATGCGCGATATTTTCCATAAGCGTCGTGATTTGATTGTTGGCTTACTGAACCAAGTGCCGGGTGTGACCTGTAAAAATCCTGGCGGCGCATTTTATGCCTGGCCGAATGTCACTGAGGCTTGCAAGCTCACAGGCTGCAAAGATTCAGAAGAGTTCCGTAAACGCTTATTGAATGAAGCAGGTTTAGCGGTATTGGCAGATATTCATTTTGGACCGCGTGTCGAAGGTGAAGGTCAGCACATACGCTTAAGCTACGCAGCATCTGATGACGCGATCAAGCAAGGTGTTCAGCGTATGACGGATTTCATCAACAAGAACCGCGTTTAATTTGTTACACCGTCGCGATGGGCGCCACTGGCGAACCCACCGCGCCGGGTAGTCGCAGCGGTGGTGCCGTCAGTAAAAAGCGTGAACGTTGATTCACACGCAGCCAGTTGGCCAGCGGCGTTAAATGCCAGAGTTCACCCAGATGTATGCCTAACTTAAACAGGCAATGTTCGTGTAAAGGCAAGGTAGCGCACGAGCCACTGTGATGTGAGGCAGGGTGCGCTTCAACCGCATAGTTGTCAGCGATGATGACTGATAATCCTGAATCGCTGATCCATTCCAATAATTTGGGATCGCGTCCTTCCAGTACTGCGCAACTGTGAGCCAGAATAGACTCTTCGGGTTGACGATTCATGCCTAATAAAAGTTCAGCAAATCCCGTGTGCAGGCATACCATGTCGCCGCGTTCAATCGTGATGCTATCTTTGTTGAGAATTTCATTGAGCACGTTGTAATCAACATTCACGCGTTGGTTGCCCACATGCGCATGCAGATCAATCATTACAGCGCGACCTTGCACGCAGCGCTCAGCCATTTTTTCAATGCCCAAAGCTTTAGCGTTTGAGGTGGAGCGGTTTTCTAGAGAAGAAAAAATGCCCGCATCAGCGGCATCGCTAGGGCCAACCACATCAATACCAGCGCGATAGCCGTTGTAGTAAACCGCTTCGGCTACACCATCATCATTGGCATCAAATAGTGAGCCTACATGGGCTAGGCTGTCCCATTGCGTGCTGTATTGCAGATGAAGAATCGCGAGATCATCACTCACTACATCGGTATGGTGGGGATTATCTTTGCCCAACGCGTAATTCATGTTGGGCTGTTGATTGCGCAAAGTGGGGCGCAGCACCGGAGGATAACGCCGAGGATTTAATACATTCCCACCTGGGACGTCGAGGGGTAACGATAAATTAAAACTTAAACCGGCGTGTACTTCAGCGATGCCTTGCAATACTTTTTCGGGTGTAATTAAATTCAGCCGACCGGCTTGATCATCTGCACCAAAGTCACCCCAATTCGAACCGGGAGGTCGTTTTTTCCAGCGAGTAGTTTCTTGCATGACGACCTCCGGTATAGACTATTTTTTAGTATCCGATAGCAGCGCCATCACTTCTGGGGTCTGAGCCGCCGACACGAATACCACTCACAGGATCAATCGTAATGCCGTGGGCATGGCCCGCAAGTTCATTCCAATCTTCCCAGCGATTCAGCCTATGTCCGCGTTGTTCCAGAGTCTTGAAAGTCGCTTCAGGAAAGCGTCCTTCGATGTGCAAGGTATCGCGCTCTTCGCCAATCGCAAAGCGACCCGAAAGCCAGCGCGGTGCTTCCAGTGCTTGTTGTATATCACAACCAAAATCCATCATCGCGACATAGGTCTGCAATTGTATTTGTGGCTGACCATCTGCACCCATGCAACCGACAACGCTCCACAGTTTGCCATTACGTTTACCAATCGAGGCAATCAGCGTATGAAGTGGAATTTTTCCGGGTTCGACTTTATTAGGATGCTGTGGATCGAGTGAGAAATAGGCGCTGCGGTTTTGCAAAACAATCCCTGTATCACCCGCCACCACGGTAGAGCCAAACACGCCGTATAAACTATGTATCAGCGACACGGCATTACCTTCGGCATCCACCACAGCGATATACACAGTGTCACCAGTCAGACTGCCATACGAAGGAACTTTATCCCACGGTAGAGCATGTTCCGCATCAATCAACGAGCGTCGTTCATTCGCATATTCTTTAGAGATCAATCGATCCATAGGAATATCTGCAAACTTAGGATCAGCAATGTAGCGATCTCTATCGTGATACGTAATTTGTTTGGCTTGAACGAGTAAATGCACATGGTCAGCGCCGAGAAAGCCATTTTTTTTCAAATCCAATGGCTCAACTAAATTCAGCATTTCAATGACAGCAAAGCCCTGCGTCGGTGCGGGCGTTTGGTACAGCGTCAGATCATGGTATTGACCTACTAGTGGTTGGCCCCACTCAGCATGCTGCGCCTGTAAATCTTGTTTAGTAAAAAAGCCACCACGTTTTTGGACATAGTTAACCAGTGCATCAGCGACAGGACCTTCATAAAAACCTTTGCGGCCATCGCGACCTATGGATTCGAGTGTATTGGCTAAACCAGGATTGCGTAATAAAGAACCGGTTTGTGGAACGCCATTTTTTAAAAAGATAGCGGCTGCATCCGGTTCAGCGCGCAGTTCTTGTTCTGTTTTTGCGATCCAGCCAGCGAGTCGCTCTGTAACGGGAAAACCATCACGCGCATACGTAATCGCGGATTGCAAGTTACGCGTCATAGGTAGCTTGCCGTACTTGGCATGGGCCTGACACCAGCTGTCGACCGAGCCCGGGGTCGTTAAGCTGGCAGGCAAAATGCCACGGAAAGGAATTTCTTTCATGCCGCGACTAGTGAAATAGTCGGCACTGGCAGAAGCAGCGGCACGACCACCGCCATTTAAAAAATGCACATCGCCCGTTTTAGCATCATGAATCAACCAGAAGGCATCACCACCCACACCCACCATGTGTGGATAAATAACGGCTAGCGCAGCGCTGGTTGCAATCGCAGCATCCACAGCAGAGCCACCGGCACGTAATACATCAATGCCGGCTTGTGAGGCGAGTGAATGAGGGCAGGTGACCATGCCATGCGGAGCCAGAGTCGCTGGACGCCCGGTGGTGATTTTCAAAATTTTCTCCTGGTGTTTTATTTAATGCGATTTAATCGCCAAGGGCGATAATTTACACCAGTTGCCCGCGCAAGGGCACAGGGCCCGAACAGGCTCTGTAGAGAAATCAATTCATACTGAATTAGAAAAATTAGGCAGTGGTATTGATCATGCTGCCGACGGGGCCATTGCTTTGCATACTTGATTGCAAAGTTTTAAGAAAAGATGTCAGCGAGTTAGGGTCGGTTGTACCGCCCAAGGTTGACATTAAATTGGAAAAACTCGATTGCAATGACGTTAGCGCTGACGAATTCCCTGATGTGCTTGTTGTACTGGCTGTACTTGTGCTTACCGAGCTAATCGAATTGACCGAATCAGCCGCCGATGGTGCATTCGTTACCGATGAAGTCGAACTAGCTGAGGCGGCACTGAGTTGTGAAATGAGATTACTCAGTTCAGTAGAAAATTGTCCACCCATAGCGCGTTCCAATCCATGGTGCCTATGATGCCCCATGGTTGGCGCAGAACCAGTTGGTGATGTACTCGACGTACTTGATGTGCCCGCTGCATCGCTTGGCGGATTACCCGGTGGCGGCGGTGGTGGCATGGTCATCGCGAAAGTAGATGATGCCGCGATTCCATCGGTACTGTTAGTGCTCGGCACGCCGGGTAGCGCTGGTGTCGTCGTGTTATTCGTATTTCCCGTTTGCGGCTGTAAGGCCGACATCAAATCGCGTAAAAAATCTGAAAAGGCTTTAACTGTTTTTGGAGGTGCAGCCGTCGTTGTCGGTGAACTCGGCGCTGCCGTCGAAGAACTATCAATAGCATTCGTGCTGCCACCCGTTGCGGTTGCAGCAAGCGACTGCAAAATCATTTCAAGGAAACCTGATTTCTGAACGCCATTCGCAGCACCGGCTCCCGCTGAGCTCATAGAATCATCATCTTGATGATGGTGATGGCGTGGCTTTATAGCTTGCGAACTGTTCGCAGAGTTCGATGCATTGATATAAGGGTTATGACTACCCAATCCACTGACGGCCATGAGAATTCTTCCTGAAGAAGTGAGATATCTCGAATAACGCATAGACCATGCCAATAGCAGCTGTTTTGCTGAGATGAGGTCGAATTTTTCCGCTTAAAGGATTAGTTTCACCATAGCAGTGCAAAACAACGAATTAAAAAAATAAGAATGACTATTTTTTGAATACGTTTGTGTGCGAGATCGGGATGAAGCGGAATACTCTTGCCTTCAAGGGGAAAATTTACGCCGCTGATAAGGCAGATTGTTGCCGATAGCAACTGAGCTACTCCGTAGCAATTTGATGATAAATTAGCGCGGTAGGAATGAAATGAATTGTTGCAGCATTCAATAAAAATCACATAAAGGAGACAAGATGGCTATCTATGAAATGCGTACCTATCAGGCAATCGTTGGCAAGATGGGCGAGATCGTGGAGTTATATAAAACTTTGGGTTATCCCGCGATTGAGCGTCATCCTAAAAAATTGGTGGGCTACTTTATTGGCGACATCGGCGCTCTACACCAGCTTATCCATATCTGGAAATTTGAGGATGATGCTGATCGTCGTGCGTTTTGGGCTGCCTTGTTCGCCGATGAGCAATTCATGGCCTTTGCGCAAAAGGTGAGGCCTTTAGTCGCGTCGCAAGAAAACAAATTGATGATGGCCGCGCCTTGGGGTCCGACTGTCTAAACAATAATTCAGTTAGACAGTCGGAATAAAGTGCGTTGATATGAGCAATGAAATGCTTACATCACATCAAAAACACGCCTTTACCTGAGTTTTGTTGATCAAAAATTTTGTACGCCTCTTCACCTTGATCGAGTCTCCAGCGGTGGGTGAAGAGTCCGTCAACATTGATTTTGCGATCAGCGACAAAATCATTGCAGGCTTTTTGACCGACAGTAGAAAAAGTCCACGAACCAATCACGGTCACTTGACGACGCAACATGTCGCGACTGACATCAATCGTGACCTGACCCCCTTCACCAACAAAGCAAGCCTTACCCCAGCTGCGTACACATTGCACCGATTGCAGACGTGCTTCAGGTGATGATGATGAATCGATTGATGCATGCGCACCTAAGCCTTGAGTTAACTGGCGTATCGCAGCGACGGCATCGGTTTTAGTTGGGTTGATAATTTCATCGGCACCAAATTCTTTGGCGCGTGCTAAGCGTTCATCGCTGATATCCAGTGCAATTACGCGCATACCCATTGCAGCAGCGAGTTGGGTAGCCGATAAGCCGACAGGACCTTGACCAAATACCGCGATAGTTTGATCGCCGCTGGCTTCGAGTCTATGCAATGCACCCCACGCAGTGCCGGTGCCACAGGCAATCGCTGCTCCGGTTTCAAACGAGAGTTCTTCGCGCAACTCAACAATAGTATTTGCCGGACATTTCATGTACGTGGAATGACCACCATGACCGGTGATGCCGTAAATTTCAGCGACGCCTTCCACACACATTTGCTGCCAACCGGTAGAGCAATGAGGGCATGCACCGCAACCGCGATAGTGATGCACCATCGCACGCTGACCCACATAGGCTTGCTTAGGATTGACATTCGAGCCTACCGCTACCACCACGCCACATGGTTCATGTCCTGCAATCACATGCATCGCTTCGGTGTAGCCAAGATTTTTTAGTCCTTCACCAAATGGTGCGCGATAAACTTTTAAATCGCTACCGCACATACCGGATGCTTTCATTTCGAGTACGACTTCATTCGGTCCCGGTGTTGGATCGGGAAACTCTTGCATAGATAATTTTCTATCACCCGCAAATACGATGCCTTTCATACGATCTCCTATTTTTTAATTTTTAGCGCATGATGAATGGATTACCGGGTGCACCTTCTGCATAGGATATCCATGTGCTCTTAGTTTCAAGGTATTGGTTGATGGACTCGATGCCGCTTTCACGGCCTATGCCTGAATGCTTCATGCCGCCAAATGGCATCATGTAGCTCACCGCACGATAGGTATTCACCCACACCGTACCGGCACGCAGGGCTTTCGACATGCGTACAGCACGGCCAATATTTTCTGTCCACACACCTGCAGCTAATCCATACACTGAATCATTACCGAGTCTGATCGCTTCGTCTTCATCGTCAAAGCCGATGATAGACAACACAGGGCCAAACACTTCTTCACGCGCGATACGCATTTGTGGAGTCACATCAACGAAGATCGTCGGCTCAACGAATTGTCCACCGGGTAAATCAGGAGCAGCTGTACCACCAAGTATGCAACGCGCTCCTTCTTTTTTTGCGATGTCTATGTAATCGAGAATTTTTTGATACTGAGCGGGGGTAGTGACGGGACCGATATTGGTATCGGCTTCCATAGGATTGCCTTTGCGTGCCGTCGCACCGAGCTCAGCTACTTTTTTGGTGAATGCTTCTTTGATCGAGTTTTGTACTAACAAGCGTGAGCCAGCGATACAGGTTTGACCAGTCGCTGCAAAAATTCCTGAGACAACGCCAGCCGCCGCTTTATCTAAATTACAGTCATCAAAAACGATGTTGGGTGATTTGCCGCCCAATTCGAGTGTCACGCGCTTCATGGTTTTAGCGGCTTGTGCGTAGATGCGCGCACCAGTGGCATCGGATCCTGTAAAGGTAATTTTTGCGACATCCGGATGATCGACTAAGGCTGATCCCGCATCGGGGCCGTAACCTGTCACCACATTGAACACGCCATCAGGGAAGCCGGCTTCTTTAGTGAGTGCTGCATACTCCAACGTAGAAGCAGACGTAAATTCAGAGGGCTTGATCACAACTGCGCAGCCGGCAGCAATCGCGGGGGCGCATTTCCACGCAATGAATAGTAGGGGTGAATTCCATGCGGTGAGTGCGCCAACTACACCAACAGGCTCATGCCGAGTAAAGGCAAAGATATCGGGTTTATCGATAGGCATGACAGCACCTTCGACTTTGTCAGCCAGTCCACCGTAGTAACGCCACCATTCAGGGTGGTAGTTCATCTGGCCACGCATCTCGGCGATCAATTTACCGTTGTCTTGTACCTCGATCTCAGCCAGTCGCTCAGCATGCTTGGAAACCAAATCGGCTAAACGCAACATCATCTTGCCACGTTCAGTCGCAGTCATTTTTGAAAACGGACCTTCGGTCATAGCGCGCTTAGCGGCGGCTACGGCACGATCAACATCCTTGGCACATCCCTGAGGAATTTTCGCCCAGGCTTTGCCCGTATAGGGATTAATCGTATCCATCCACTGCTTGCCTATGGGCTCTACATATTGGCCGTCGATGAAGTGGTTATAGGTTTTCATGAGAGATCTCCGCGGTGTTTTTTAAAATCTGAGGTGTAATTAAATGGGTATTTTTTTGTTAATAAGAATCTTGCTCGATCATAGCTGCCGCTTTGGAAGCAATCATGATAACCGGCGCGTTGGTATTACCCGAAGGGATACTGGGCATGATAGAGGCATCGGCAATACGTAAGCCTACGATGCCTTTGACACGCAAACGATCATCAACAACCGACATCGCATCCTTCCCCATCTTGCAGGTACCGACAGGGTGATACATGGATTGCACTTGCTGACGTAGATAGGCAGTCATTTCGCTTTCGGATTGGCAAAGTGGACCCGGCATAACTTCAGCTTTTAAGTGCTCATTGAATGGAGCTGTCTGAAATAGTTTTCGCATCAGGCGTACGCCGGCAATCAGGGGTGCAATATCACGTTCATCTTTTAAAAGATTTAACTGAATCAGCGGCGCATCCGTAGGCTTAGCTGAATGTAATTGAATACTGCCGCGAGAAAAGGGTTGCAATAAGCCACAGGAGGCCGTGACAGCCGGTGTTTTTTCAGCGGTATACATGCCATTCTTGCTGAGCATGCTGAATGGCCGCATTTGTATCTGCAAATCGATGTGGGATCCGTGTATACCTGATCGCGTGAATAAACCGACTTGCGCTGCCGCTGAATTTAGTAAACCACGACGAGTCAACAGATAACGCATTACATGCGGCAGCATGCGCAATGGACTAGCGATGGTGCTGTTGATAGAAAATTCATCATCGACATTCACCAAACAATGGGCATACGGATGGTCTTGCAAATTGTAGCCAACGCCAGGCAAGGTATGCTCTAGTCGTATGCCTAATCGCTGTAACTGTTCAGATTCGCCGATGCCAGACAACATAAGTAGTTGCGGCGAATTGATAGCGCCGGCAGAGAGTATGACTTCATGTGCGCCCACCTCATGAACGACGCCATCGATAGTAAATCTAACACCTTTGACGTGTTTATTTTCGAGCAGAATTTTTTCCGTCAAGGCGCCGGTTTGAATGGTGAGATTGCTGCGATGACGAATCGGTTTTAAAAAAGCGTCGGATGTCGATGAGCGTACACCATCACGAATCATCAATTCTAAATATCCGACACCTTCTTGAGT
>JBEDHZ010000051.1:0-22171 GCA_041173845.1 Pseudomonadota bacterium | reverse complement strand
GAATTACTTAAAACAGTGTGATTGAACTCAGCGTACTAAGGTCTCTACGTTGCCATCAACAGACAGACTTTGTCCGGTTATAGACGCACCCGCTGATGAGCATAAAAAAACGACTGCCGCAGCAATATCATCGGCACTCACCATTTTACGTAGTGATACTCGCTGCAATACACGTTCACGCATTTGATCGACGCTGACACCGGCCGTGCTTGCGCTGGCTGCCAGCACGCGATCTTGTCGTGGTCCTTCGACGATACCTGGCAAGACAGCATTCACACGAATGCCATGCGGGCCGAGTTCAGTTGCCCACGTTTCGGTAAGGCCTATTACGCCATATTTTGTGGCGGAGTAGGGCGAGCGTTGGGGAAAGCCCAAGCGGCTAGCCACCGAACCGATGTTGATTATGCTACCGCTGCATTGTTGCTTCATTGCGGGTACAGCGCCACGAGTGCATAAAAACGTGCCAGTTAAATTCACGTCCATGCATTGCTCCCAATCAGCGAGCGTAATATTTTCAATCGCTGCCGTGGGGCCGGCAATACCAGCGTTATTAACGACTATGTCGAGGCCACCCCAGGCAGCATCGATTTGAGCAAACATTTTTAAGACATCGGATTCACTGGTTATGTCTGTCACGCTGGTCAGAATTTCTGGAAGCGCTGCTTTGGTATCGGACAGCGCTTCAGTTTTTGTGCCGCAGATAATGACTTTAGCGCCCTGCGCTACCAGTGCTTGTGTAATAGCCAGGCCGATACCAGAAGCACCGCCTGTAACTAGCGCGCGTTGTCCTTGTAAGCTCAGTGAAATACTCGAAGTCATTGGTCGATCTCAGCGTTTTATGTAGTTTTAATCCGGCATGCACTAGCGGTGGCTAGCGTGCGGTGTGAGAGTTCATGCGTACTATACCAGCGCAAGGTATTTAGACGCGGTGTTTTGCACTATTGATAATGTTTTTCTGTTCGGCTGACCACCAATCAAATATATGCCGTTAGCTGAACTATCGGATTCGAACACGTTTACCAGCTATTTTTGTACTCGCTTCTGCGAGTGACTTATCAAACAAGGCGATATAGTTGGTGTGATCACCGCCAAGGATAGGATTTCCAACAACTTCGCCTTCATGATTGACGAACAGGACAGTGGGAGTCATTGGTACTTTGTAGCGTTCGGCAAGCTCAGCTTCGCTCACGCGTTGCCCGTCAAACAGCGTCACACGATTTTGCCCGGTGACTGAAATTTCACGAATGATGGGTTGATCATTACCAGTCCGTTGTTTGAGTAAAGGTAGAAAATAATCATAGCGCACGATGCGGCAATAGCTGCAGTTCGGAAGAGTGAAGAACAGCACTATCGGTTTTTTTTCGCTGACAGCTTGTTGGGCATCAGCCTGTAAATTTTCAGCGCGAGGCAGTTCGATGGATCCTGCCATTGCCAGCAACGAAACGATCCAGAGTAAAAAGCTCAGCGCACAATGAATTCGGTAGGGTTTCATTTCTATCCTTTACTTAACAACGCCTGGAAGATGGATTTCATCGAAGCAGACATTTTATACGTTAGTTAACTGCTACTATTTACGAATCCTAAGCTACCTAGAGTCCAGCCTTAGCCGTCAAGTCTGCACATAGAGTAAGCTCAGGTCGTGAGTCATCAGCCAACCGCGATATTATTAGGCCATGTCGAAAAGCCCCTCACTCATTGATAAAGCACTCGCCTTTTGCGCAGGCAAATTTGGCGGTGCACAGCCTGTGGGTGATGCTGGCACCTACTGTGTGCCTGATCGAACCGAGTTGATTCGAATTTTGCAGGAAGAGGGCGGTGAGTCCGATCCCTTTCTCACCGTTGCTGCAGTATTGCGTCAGACCATACAACTCACCACTACTAGTGATGAAGAAATCGCTCAAGCGTTTGGTCCTGAGGTCAGCATGGTGGTGGCAGAGCTGACAGAAAATGGTAAGTTTTCTTTGGCCACCCGAAAAGCTCTGCGAATCTTGGTGATGCCATCGTTGTCGCGTAAGGCTAAGCTAGTAGTGCTAGCAGAGATCATTGAAACAGTTCGTCAAATTGGCAGCAAGACAGCACCTAAGAGTTGGTCCGTACAACACAAGCTCGATTATTTTTTATGGGCTGAAAAAGCGGTGGCTGCCATGGGTAACGTTAACCCGACATTACTCGCCGTGTTTGCGGCAGAGAGTGAAAATTCTAAATTGGCTGTTAACTCGCGAACGGGTTCGGCCAAAGTAGCTAATTAATCTCTTTTTTAGTCGATGCCTGATTCAAAAAAAAGCCCGGAGAAATTGTCCGGGCTTTTTTATGTCACTTATTTTCAATCATGTTATTTGCACGCAGCTTTGGCTTCATCTAATAAGCGCTTGCCATCAAATCCTTTGCTGGTGACTTCTTTGACCCATTCATCCGCAACGCCTGCAGTAGCTGCCTCCCAGCGTTTTATTTCAGCAGTTGGCAAAGTGTAAAAAGTATTTTTGCGAAGTTCAGCCGATTTGCGTCCGGGGCCAATATCGTCGGTAAATACTTTACCCACCCATGCTGACATCTCTGGACCGCTATTTGCATCAATAACTTTTTTCAATTCAGGTGGCAAGCTATCGTATTTCGCCTGATTCATTGCAAACACAAAAGCGGTGTTTGACATTTGTGGCTCGCCGGCGGCAGCTTCAGTATGAAATTTAGTGATTTCTTCAAATTTCATGGTCGGAATAACTTCCCATGGAATCATCGCACCATCAATCACACCTTTGGAGAGTGCCTCAGCAGCCTGAGGTAGTGGCATAGGTACCGGTGTGGCTCCGAGTGCCGCGACCATTTTTGAGGCTTGACGATTCGGCGCACGTATTTTCAAACCTTTGAAATCATCAATCGTTTTGATTTGCTTTTTAGTGGTGTGCAGCAGTGCGCCATCATGTAAGTGAAACAAAATTGGTTTCACGCCTTTGTATTCAGCGGTCGCATTTTTCATTGCGTAATTCCACAAGCCACGGCTAGCGCGCTCAGAATCCTGCACCATAAAAGGTAATTCGAAAGCTTCAGTCACAAGAAAGCGTCCTGCCTGATAGCCGGGTACTGTCCATACGATATCCACCACACCATCCTTAGCTTGATCAAATAGCTGAGGTGGCGAGCCGCCCATTTGCATAGAGGGATAGATTTGGCATTTAAGTTTGCCTGCCGATTCTTTTTCTATCTTGGCACACCAAGGTACGATGAAATTTCTGTGAGCCGTTGAGCCTGCTGGCAGAAAATGATGAACCTTAAGCGTAATCGTCTGTGCCGATACCAGTGCTGGCAGCAAGCAGGCCATCAGAACGAGTAATGCACGTGGAAATAATAGTTTCATTAGACTCTCTTTGACTAAGGGTGAGTTTCAAATCCGGCAAGTGCTTGATCGTACAGCGACTGGCAGCCGTTTATTACATAAACTAGGCGTAAAGCGACCTAATTGTAGTACAGCCAGTGCGGTAAAGATGATCGAAATGATGACTTAATTTTTACCGTCAGTTCAGTACTGCGATAATGTTGCCGGTATCAAGAATACTTAATTTTATTTGTAGGATGATCAAATGTCAGAAGCGCTTGCATTAACTAGTGTGGTCGGTGTGGTGGGAAGTGGTGCTATGGGTACAGGTATAGCTCAGGTGGCCGCCGTTGCAGGACACAGTGTGCTGTTATTCGATGCGCGCGACGGCGCTGCCCAAACAGCATGCGATGCGATACGCAAAGTATTCACTAGCTTGGTCGACAAAGGTCGCATGACTTCCGAGCAGGCCAGCGCTGCAGCCTCACGCCTTCAGGCAGCTTCATCGTTAAACGAATTTAAACAAGCGGCGTTGGTCGTGGAGGCGATTGTTGAAAATTTAGAGGCGAAGCAGCAGTTGTTTGCTTCACTTGAAGCGATTGTTAGCAGTGACTGTGTGTTGGCCACTAATACGTCATCACTATCGATTACTTCTATCGGCGCCAAATTAAAACACCCAGCGCGTTTGGTCGGTATGCATTTCTTTAATCCTGTGCCGCTGATGGCGCTGGTAGAAGTCATTAGTGGATTAGCGACATCACCCGCGGTAGCCGATTGTATCGATGCCACCGCTAAAGCCTGGGGCAAGCTGCCCGTGCGGGCGACATCTACTCCCGGTTTTATCGTCAACCGTGTCGCGCGTCCATTTTATGCCGAAGCATTACGTCTTTTACTTGAGCAGGCGGCTGATCCTGCCTCCATTGATTCAGTGATGCGAGAGTCGGGTGGTTTTCGTATGGGGCCATTCGAGTTGATGGACCTGATTGGCCATGATGTGAATTTTGCGGTTACTCAGTCGGTGTTTGAGGCTTACTACAATGATCCACGTTTTACTCCCTCAATCATCCAGAAAGAGTTATTGAATGCCGGGTTTTTAGGACGTAAATCCGGCCGTGGTTTTTATTCGTATGGACCGGACGTATCTGCAACCGTACCGCAGCAATACGCTGATTGTACGTATAACGGTACACCTTCTTTCTTGCGTAGTTCAGTCTTAGCGGAAGCGATCGCTGCACGACTCAGCGCCGCAGGTCATGCGATCGCATGGCATGAGTCTAAAGCCAATGATTCGCCTATGATCAGCTTAAACGGCGCATCGCTTTATTTAACCGATGGACGTAGCGCGACTGTGCGTGCATCGGAGTCCGGTCACGCGGACACGGTGTTGATGGATCTAGCATTCGATAGTCAAACGTGTACCCGAGTCGCAGTCGCAGTGGCGGATCAGTGTTCATCTGCAGCGCAATCGGCATTGATAGGTGTGCTGCAAGCAGCTGGTTATCGAGTCACGCTGCTGCGCGATGTGCCGGGTATGGTGGTGATGCGTACCGTAGCCATGTTGGCAAATGAAGCAGCCGATGCCGTTAATCAGGGTGTGTGTAGTGCAGCAGATGCTAATTTAGCGATGCAAAAGGGAGTCAACTATCCCATGGGGCCGCTAGCATGGGCAGAGCGTATAGGTCTGAATGTTGTGATGCGCGTATTACAAAATTTAGCCATTGAATATGGCGAGGATCGCTATCGCGTCTCACCGTTGATTCGTCGTAAAGTGGCTAGTGGTACTCAGTTTTAATGAATGCTGAGCGATGAATTGCGATACCGCTTTGATTAAAGCCTCGGGTTGATCGCGATGGGGCGAGTGTCCGCAATCAGTTAACGCGAGTACCGCGGTATGCGATAAGTGATCTTTTATGCCACGGATTTGGCGTAGGGTTCCATACTCATCTTGTTCACCCTGAATAGCTAGAAGCGGACAGCGTATCGATGACAGTGTTGATTCAATCGACCAGTCGCGAAATGCTGGACTGAGCCAGGCATCGTTCCATCCGTAAAATGCAGAATCGACATCGTCATGATAGCGCGCAAGTTTGTCGCGTAGTCCGGCGTGCTCATAGGCCTGACGTGCCTCAGTAATGCTGCTAATGCTGATGTCTTCCACCATGATGTGGGGGGCGACAACAATCGCGCCTGCGCACTCGTCTGTAAATTTTGAGGCGTACAGCAAAGCAATCGAACCACCATCGCTGTGACCAAACAACCAAGGCTTTTGAACATTTAGTGCGGATAACAAAGCTGGTAAGACATCCCATGCTTGTCGATGCATGAAGTCCTTACCCCAGTGTTCGTCAGCAGCTCGCGGTGTTGATGAGCCATAACCCGGTCGTGAATACACCAATCCACGAAGTTGTAAGCGGCGACATAAGGTGTCTGGAAATTCTTTCCATAGTCCGACCGAACCCAAACCCTCGTGCAGAAAAACCATCACTGGTGCAGACGGGTTGGCATCACCTACCCATTGATATTCAATGCGGATGTCATGGTTGTTCCAGCGTAGCGCTGCGTGCATAGACTGGCTCAACAACTTTATAGTTCACGCAAGCGAAAGCGTTGTATCTTGCCCGTCGCCGTTTTAGGCAGGTCATCAACAAACACTATTTCGCGCGGATATTTATGCGGTGTGAGGCGAGTCTTTACAAAGGTTTTTAATTCAACTTCCATAGCAGTGGCGTCGTGATTTTTATCATGCAATACGACGTACGCAATCGTTTTAATCAGACCTTGCCCATCGGATTTGCCGACAACAGCGCATTCCAGTACGGCGTCATGACCCATCAATGCGGATTCCACTTCTATCGGTGAGACATACTGGCCACTAACTTTAAGCATGTCATCACTGCGGCCAGCGTAAATGTAGTAACCGTCTTCATCGAGAATATATTTATCACCACTTTTAACCCACGGCCCTTGAAAGGTAGCGATTGATTTAGCGCGATCAGTCCAATACAAATGTGCAGCACTGGGGCCTTTAATATACAAATCACCGACATTACCTACCGATACAGCGTGGCCCAACTCATCGCGCAATTCCATTTCATAGCCCGGCACCGGCGTACCTGTCGTGCCGTAACGCACCTGACCTGAACGATTTGATAGAAAGATATGCAGCATTTCGGTTGAGCCGAGACCATCCAAAACATCGCAGCCAAAATGTGCGCTGAATTTTTCACCAATCTCGCGCGGCAGCGCTTCACCCGCTGATGCACATAATCGAAGAGCAACCTGAGATTTTTGAGGCAAATCGGCAGCAGCAAGCATGGCGACATACAAGGTAGGTACGCCGTAAAAAATAGTGGGTTGATGTTTGATTAAGCGCTCAAATACCGAAGCAGGCGTTGCACGTTCAGCCATCAATAGCGTTGATGCACCGACTGAGAGTGGAAAGGTCAGGGCATTACCCAAGCCATACGCAAAAAATAATTTTGCGGCAGAAAAAACCAGATCATCTTCCGTTAAACCCAATACAGGCTTGCCGTACAACTCAGCTGTCCAGTACAAATTTGCATGAGTATGTACAGCCCCTTTGGGTTGGCCGGTCGAGCCGCTGGAATACAACCAAAAAGCAAATTGATCCGCATGCGTATCCGCATGTTGATCGATAGTCAGTGGCTTAGCTTCGAGTAGCGAACTGAACGATGTTTCATTACTTGTTGCAGCGTGACCTGTAACCACGACAGGAATCGTCTGATTCGCTAGTCTTAACGCTTCTTTCACCGTAGCGAGCAAAGCCTCAGAGACAACAATCATCTTTGCTGCACTATGCTTGATCATGTAAGCATAATTATCAGCAGGTAGTAGAGTGTTGACTGGAACCGGAATCACTCCTGCAAACAGTGCGCCCAGGAAGGCAACGGGCATATCAATGCTGTCATGCATGACCAGTAGAACGCGTTGTTCAGGTTGTACGCCTTGGGCTAATAAACCTGCTGCGAACTGCCGAACTTTCAGATCGAGTTCCCCATAACTCATCTCACGATGATCATCGCGAAAGGCGAGTTTATTTTTTCTGCCGTGATTAAGCGTCAGAATATGGTGCGCGAAGTTAAAGCGCTGCGGTAACTCAGCGAATTGTGCTGTCATACGTTTGTCTCCTCCAGCCGGCTTTATTTTTTATGTGCCTGGCTTTGAATCAATACTCGAACAAAGGTCGCTTTTTTCAGACTTTGTTTTCAACCCTTGTTTTAGTCTCTACTAGATTTAAATATTCAATTCTGTGCTTTGCTTAGTCATGAGCTCAATAACCGATGCAGGTCCTTGTATGGCACTTTTGCGATGATAAAAATTCAGTGCTCGTAATCCACCGAGTTCTTCGCCACCACCGGCACGTCCGGGACCGCCGTGAATCGAGCCTGGCATCACATTGCCATGACCTGTTTGTGTTTTTCCGACTTCTGGACTCACCACATGGACACGGCCGTGCGAAGTAGCTAACTGTTCAGCGACGTCAGCCATCCACGCATTGTCAGCGCTGTAGATAGATGCAACCAGCGACCCTTGCCCGCGATGCGCGAGTTCGGTTGCATGCTGCGAATCACGGTAGCCAATTAACGACGACACTGGGCCAAATACTTCATGGCGATGAACTTCAACCGCCGTATCGGCATCACGCACACCGAGTAGTGTGGGTGCAACGCAGGCCGAGGATGTATCAGCATCAAGAAGTGGTTGTGCTGCGCCATCGAATAACACGCTGCTTTCTGATTTGAGGTGATGTAGACCCTCTTGCACGCTATTAAATTGATCGCGGCTGACTAAAGCGCCCATCGCTGTTTCTGGATTGCGTGGATTGCCAACGCGTATGGCAGCGAGCTTGCCAGCCACTGCTTCGGCGACTGCGTGCATGTAGGCCTTAGGTACCAGTGCACGACGAGGAGCAGTACAACGTTGTCCACTCTTAATCGTCATGTCACGCGCTAAATTATCGACATACAAATCAAAGGCAGCACTGCCAGGCGTGGCGTCTTCACCTAGGATGGTCACATTCAAACTATCGGCTTCAATATTGGCACGTACCGAGTCGCGCGCAATGGCGGTGTGTGATCGTATCGTTGTCGCTGTATCAGCTGAACCCGTAAACGATAAAACATCAAACGGTGTGAGTGCGTCTAACAAACCGGTCGAGTTACCGCACACTATAGATAGTGCACCTTTAGGTAGCACTCCCGCATTAACGACATCACTCACCATGCGATGCGTCAGCCATGCAGTGACGGTTGCTGGTTTGATGACGACGGGCACACCAGAGAGCAGGGCGGGCGCTGCTTTTTCCCACAAACCCCAACTCGGAAAATTGAAGGCATTGATGAATAGTGCGAGTCCCTTAATGGGCACCATCAGATGCTGCGACTGAAATAATTGATCTTTCGAGAGAATGCCCGCAGCACCATCAGTTAGGGTACGCGCATCGCCCAGTGCTGCGCCCAGCTTCGCGTAAAAACCTAAGGTAAATAAGCCACCTTCAATATCCACCGCTGAATCATTTTTCACCGTACCTGAATTCGCTAATGAAATAGCGTAGTACTCATCGCGGTTCGCTTGCAGTACTTTTAAAGCGTCTGCCAGCATCGTCGCGCGTTGACCGTAAGTCATCGCTTGCAATGCGAGGCGACCATCGTTACGCGCAAAAGCGAAGGCATCACTCAACCCCTGCGCAGCACCGCCGGTGCGCGCCAACGCTTCGCCAGTGATTGGATCATGCAGTGTGTGTACTGCATGAGCTTCGGGCTGCCATTGACCATGTAAGTAATTAGTTAGAAACGGTGTCATGCGTGTGGAATCCTGTGGTTGATGAAGATGACTTCGGCGCGGGCCCGAGATGCCATATATTGCTTTTTAGACCAATAACTTATAATGCATTCCATACGATACTAAATGCAATATCTTGCAACCGTCAACCCAACCCGCTGATTATGACCAGTGATTCTGACGATCTCGACAAAGATCCTTTCTTAATCTCGCTTGGCGAGCGGCTGAAACTATTGCGCGCGCGCCGTGGGCTGACGCGCAAGGCGTTGGCGCAGATGGCCGATGTCTCTGAGCGCCATGTGGCGAATGTCGAGTCGGGGGTGGGCAATGCGTCGATTCAGTTTTTACGTCAATTAAGCGCGGTATTGAATTGCTCGCTGGCGGAGATGACGGGTGATGAAACTGCTTCATCGCCGGATTGGCTAATGATTCGCGAAATTCTTCGTGGTCGAACCGATGTTGAGTTAGCCAAGGCCCGAGCTTTGTTGGGCGAGCTATTTGATTCTCCTGCCAGTGAAAATTCGCGTCGTCAGCGCATTGCCCTGATCGGTTTACGTGGCGCGGGTAAATCAAGTTTGGGTAAGCAGCTAGCGGATCAATTGAACGTGCCTTTTATTGAATTGTCTGCCCAGATTGAAACACTCGCCGGCTGCAGCATCGCAGAGATTCATGCGCTCTATGGACAAACTGCTTACCGTCGCTATGAGCAGCGCGCGCTGGAAGCGGTGATTGCTCAACATACGCATGCCGTTATCGCCACGCCGGGAGGTATGGTGTCCGAACCTGCAACGTTTAATTTGCTGCTCTCGCACTGCTATACCGTGTGGTTGAAAGCGTCGCCGGAAGAACACATGGCGCGCGTACTCGCTCAGGGGGATAAGCGACCGATGTCGGGTAATCGCGAAGCGATGGACGATCTCAAACGCATCTTAGAAAGTCGTGCTCAGTTTTATTCGAAAGCGGATAAGGTTCTAGATACCAGTGGTTTATCCGAGCAGCAAGCATTCACACGATTACTCGAGCAAGCGCAGTGATGCGCCACGCAATTCGCTTCAATCATAAAAGTCCTGCATGTATCCATACCAAGCCCTAGTACTTGGCTCTACCGGAGCGATTGGGCGAGCTTGGCTTGCGCATTTTCAATCTGACGCCCATTGTCGCCTTGCGGTGGGTTTGTCGCGTAGTAGTACCCCCGCATTTGATTTGACGAACGAAGACAGCATGGCTCACTGTGCCGCCGCACTTCGTAGTGATAGCGAGCAGCAGGGTTGGGGGCTATTCCACTGGATTATTGATGCGACCGGTGCATTGACTATCGATGGCGTGGGACCTGAAAAACGTATCGACGCGTTGAATGCTCAGCATTTGCTCAAGCAATTCGAAATCAATGCGGTTGGCCCTGCGCTCCTGCTGAAGCATTTCTCGCCTTTGTTAGCCACCAACGAGCGGGCTGTCTACGCCACCTTATCCGCACGCGTAGGCAGTATTGAAGACAACCATAAAGGCGGTTGGTACGGCTACCGAGCTGCCAAAGCCGCCCGCAACATGTTGTTGCAAACAGCCGCCATTGAACTTTCTCGCAAGCGACCGCTGGCAGTATTTGCCGCTTTACAGCCGGGTACTGTTGAGTCCCGTTTATCTTCGCCCTTTGTCGCCGCCAGTCAAACCATGGCACCCGAACTGTCGGTCAGCAAGCTGATGACGGTTTTAATCGACTTGCCCGCCAACGGGCGAGCGCACTTCATAGACCATGCGGGGCAACCGATTCCTTGGTAGGGCAGGCTGGGCGCCAGATGCCTGACTTGAGCAACACCCGCTAACCCCTTCGCAGCAGGCTCATTTTGTTTGGCGGCCTTGTTAAAATGCAATATAATGCGTTTTCCGCATATTAATGCACCATATTGCAATCGGGTGACCCATGAGCCAAGCACTTGTTGTCGATTACGCGACCTCGCCAGAGCATTACCGGCATTGGACGTTGACCACTGAGGGCCCAGTGGCGACATTGACCATGAAGGTCGATGAAGACGGTGGTCTGCGCGAAGGCTATAAGCTCAAATTAAATTCCTATGATTTGGGTGTGGACATCGAGTTGTACGACGCAATTCAACGTTCAACGCATACGCTTTGAGCATCCGGAAGTCAGAACGGTCGTTCTCACCGGTGGACGTGATCGTATCTTTTGCTCAGGTGCGAACATCTTCATGCTCGGCAAATCCTCGCATGCTTGGAAAGTGAATTTTTGTAAATTCACCAATGAGACGCGCAATGGACTGGAAGATTCCAGTCAACACTCTGGTTTGAAATTTATCGCGGCTGTGAATGGTGCCTGCGCCGGTGGTGGTTATGAATTAGCCGCTGCCTGTGATGAAATTATTTTGGTGGATGATCGTTCCTCGGCGGTCAGTTTGCCGGAAGTGCCTTTGCTCGGCGTGCTTCCGGGTACAGGTGGTCTCACGCGTTTAACTGATAAACGCAAAGTGCGACATGATCATGCTGATATTTTTTGCACTACGTCCGAAGGCGTGCGCGGACAAAAAGCTAAAGACTGGAAATTAGTCGATGCGATTGCCAAGCCCGCTGTGTTTGTGCAAACGGTTCAAGAGCGCGCATTAGCATTAGCAGCTAAGAGCGATAGGCCGGCCGACGGCAAAGGCGTCAAGCTAACACCGCTGGCACGACACATGTCTGATCACGGCATTGACTATGAATTTGTGAAGATCGTGATTGATCGTCAGGCACGAACTGCCACCGTCACGGTATCAGCTCCATCCACCCCACAACCCAACAGCATTCAAACGATTGAAGCGGCGGGTGTGCATTGGTGGCCGTTGCAAATGGCGCGTGAACTCGACGACGCTATTTTGCATTTGCGAACGAATGAAATTGATATTGGTACCTGGTTATTAAAAACAGCGGGTGATGCGAAAGCAGTCTTGGCGTGTGATGAAGCATTGATGGCGCATCAATCGCACTGGTTAGTACGTGAAACCATAGGTTTGTTACGACGCACTCTGGCGCGCATCGATGTTTCATCGCGCAGCTTGTTTGCCTTAATTGATGAAGGAAGCTGTTTCGCAGGTACCTTAGCTGAGTTGGCATTCGCCGCCGATCGCAGTTACATGCTGGCTTTACCCGATGCGCCCGAAACGGCACCGCAATTGCAGTTATCCGCAATGAATTTCGGTGTACTGCCCATGATCACGGGACAGTCTCGTCTGGCGCGCCGTTTCTATGATAACGATGCTGAAATCTCAGCAGCTCGTGCCAGCATAGGCAAAGCGTTGGATGCAGAGGCAGCGATGGCGTTGGGTTTAATTACATCAAATCCGGATGACATTGATTGGGCCGATGAAATTCGTATGGCGCTTGAAGAGCGCGCAAGCATGTCACCTGATGCACTCACAGGCTTGGAAGCAAATCTTCGGTTCAATGGCAAAGAAAATATGGCCACGCGTGTGTTTGGGCGTCTCTCTGCTTGGCAGAACTGGATTTTTATTCGACCCAATGCCGTCGGTGAATTGGGTGCGCTCAAGGTTTACGGCAGTGGTAACAAAGCCAAATTCGATTTCGAACGTGTATAAAAAATTTACTTATCTTCTCAAGGAGCGGTCGTGAGTTCCATTAACTACAGCGAAAAAATTCCTAACAATGTAAACCTCTCTGAGGATCGTACATTGCAGCGTGCCCTAGAACATTGGCAGCCTAACTATCTGCAGTGGTGGCAAGATATGGGGCCGGATGGCTCGCATGGTTTTGATGTGTACTTGCGTACTGCAGTGAGCACGACTCCTGAAGGCTGGGCGCATTTTGGTCATGTGAAGATGCCGGATTATCGTTGGGGTATTTTTCTCGCAGCGCAAGACGAAAATCGCAAAGTACATTTCGGCGAGCACCAAGGTGAAGCCGCTTGGCAAGATGTGCCTGGTGAGCACCGCGCCAATTTACGCCGCATCATTGTTACTCAAGGTGATACCGAGCCTGCTTCAGTAGAACAGCAGCGTCATCTTGGTCTGACGGCACCTTCACAATATGATTTGCGTAATCTTTTCCAAATTAATGTGGAAGAGGGTCGTCATTTATGGGCGATGGTGTATTTGTTGCACAAATATTTTGGACGTGATGGTCGCGAGGAAGCTGAAGCACTGCTGCATCGTAATTCGGGCGATCAAGATAACCCGCGCATTTTGGAGGCCTTCAATGAAGAGACTCCAGACTGGTTGGCGTTTTATATGTTCACTTACTTCACTGACCGTGACGGTAAATTTCAATTATGCGCATTAGCAGAATCCGGCTTTGATCCGTTGGCGCGTACGTGCCGTTTTATGTTGACCGAAGAAGCACATCATATGTTTGTGGGCGAATCAGGTATCTCGCGCACGATTCAACGTACTTGCCAAATCATGAAAGAGCATGGCATTGAGGATCCTGAGCAGGTTCGTCAACACGGCGTGATTGATTTGCCGACGATACAGCGATATTTGAATTTCCACTTTAGCGTCACCATTGATTTGTTTGGTGCAGATCAGTCATCCAATGCCGCTACTTTTTACAGTTCTGGTTTAAAAGGCCGCTACGAAGAAACTAAGCGTGATGATGATCATATGCTCAAGGGTGAGCACTACCGCATCCTGGAAGTTCAAAACGGCAAGCTCGTTGAAAAAGAAGTACCTATGCTGAATTCGCTGAATGAAGTTTTGCGTGACGATTACATTAAAGATTCCATTGCCGGTATCGGTCGCTGGAATAAAGTGATTGAAAAAGCGGGTTTGTCATTCCGCTTGCAAGCTCCTCATAAAGCATTCAATCGTCATATTGGCAGTTTTGCCGGTATGCGTGTGTCGCCCGATGGCCGTGTTATTTCTGAAGCTGAGTGGCAAGCGAATGTACGCAGCTGGTTACCAACTGAAGAAGATCGCGCGTATGTCGCTTCACTGATGGGACGTGTGATTGAGCCAGGCAAGATGGCCAACTGGATTGCACCTCCTCCTGTCGGTATCAATCGTCAGCCGATTGATTTTGACTATGTTCGTTTCAACTAAATTAACTCAGTCAACTGAACTAAGCGAATGAGTGCTAATGATATTCAGGTGCTGATACGTCAGCACCTGATTGACCCCGAGGTTTGCATACGCTGCAATACCTGTGAAGAGACCTGCCCGATTGATGCGATTACACATGATGATCGCAACTATGTGGTTGATCCGGCAATCTGTAATGGTTGTAATGCGTGTGTGCCACCGTGCCCCACAGGTTCCATCGATCATTGGCGAACGCTGCCTAAAGAGTCCGCTTACTCAGTAGCTGATCAGCTAACGTGGGATGAACTACCTGCGCAGCTAGACATCCCCGAAGAGACGTTGGCTGCTGTTGTGATCGAGTCAGCACCTCAACACAATGCTGCTGTCTCAGCGACGTCGTTAATTGCGCCGCATTCAGCAGAAAAACCGCAATTGAATTTGTTTGACATTCGCCATCCGGTAACAGCAACCGTCACGGGAAATTATCGTTTGACCGATGCACACGCAGAGAGCGATGTGCGACACATTGTTCTCGATTTTGGGAATCAGATTTTCCCGGTGTTGGAGGGACAGTCTATCGGTGTGATTCCACCCGGTACCGATGCCTCAGGCAAGCCGCATTACTTACGCATGTATTCAGTAGCCAGTGCGCGAGATGGTGAACGTGCGGGATACAACAATCTTGCCCTTACAGTAAAACGAGTTTTGCTTGAAGACGATGGTAAGCAAATCAAAGGTGTGGCATCGAATTATTTGTGCGACCTACAAAAAGGTGACAAGGTTCAGGTAACCGGTCCGTTTGGTGATCGTTTTTTAATGCCGAATCATCAGGGCTCCAACTTACTCATGATTTGCACAGGAACGGGTGCTGCGCCCATGCGCGCTATGACCGAGTATCGTCGGCGATTACTCGCAAATTCAAAATCAGTTGAGGGCAAATTGATGTTGTTCTTTGGCGCACGTAGTCCGGAAGAACTTCCTTACTTTGGCCCGCTACGCAAACTACCCGCCAGCTTCATTGAACAGCATCTGGCGTTTTCTCGCGTCGATGGTGCGCCTCGTGTTTATGTGCAAGATAAATTACGCGAAGCTTACAAAGCAGTCACGGAGTTATTACTAGGCGATACTTATATCTATATCTGTGGTTTAAAAGGTATGGAGGCGGGTGTGATGGAAGCGCTAAGTGATATGTGTCGTGCTGCGAATCTAGACTGGACTCGCTTGCATGCAACGATGGTGGACGAAGGGCGCTTCCACGTAGAGACGTATTAGGGCTTGGTATTTAACCCCAAGTTATGTAGGGATATGCTTCTCAGCACATTCACTATCGCTTTACCATGTGACGTGTCGCTTAGCATTGGCTTCGGCTTCGGATGGTTTTCTGATAAGCCTTCTGACTGCTATTTCACCTCGACGACCTATAAAAATTAAACGAGAGAAGTGCGGGCCGATGAAAAAATTGCTTGTTTCATTTTTGCGCTGGTTGCTGCTGTCATTAATGCTGTGCACGCAGGTTAATGCCATAACGCTCAAAAAATCAGATGTCGAAACCTTCTTAGCTAACAAGTACATCGTTGGTGACATCAATCCCGATGTGCCTGTCTGGCCGCTGTTTGTGCGTGATGCAGCCGATGAAAATCAAAAACCGGTGTTGTTTGGTTACGCATTTGAATCCGTTGATTTCGAACCGGTTCGAGGTTATGGCGGTAAACCTATCAATATCTTGGTGTGTATCGATACCAAAGGCGCATTCATAGAAGTGCGATTGCTAGATCATCGTGAGCCCTTGTTCCGCTCTGAAGCGGGTATTGCCAAACTCGCGGGCTTTGCCGCACAGTACACTGGCCTATCGATTCATCACGATATTCAAATTTACGATTTCAAAGCTAAGACAGCGCGCGATGAAAAGTACGCGGCCCTGCATGGGGTTCAGGCTGGTACGGTTTCAGTCCGTGCGATCGATCGAACTATTATTCAATCAGCCACATCGGTAGCGCGTGCTCATGTGGAAGCGGCAAAAAATGGAACGATTGTTGGTGAAGGTAATGCGATCGCACTGAGTAAAGGATCACTCTACGATGCGCCGGTTAAGCCACTAAGCTGGGCTCAAATGCAAGGTCGTGGAATGATCGAAACCATGTCGTTGACACGGTCCCAAATTGAAAAAGCCTTTGCAGGCACAAAAGCGGCAGGTGCAGATAAACAAGCAGCGAATCAGCCCAACGAAGTCGCCATACTGTTTCATATCGCGTTAATCAGCGTGCCATCGATTGGTCGTAATTTGCTCGATGATGAGGGCTGGCGTTTAGTCGGTGCGAATCGACGTGATGGTCAGGCCTTGATGATTAGTGAAACGGGCCCGCTCTCTAAAGTTTTATATGAAAGCCAGCGTATTGCGGATGACATCCCTTTTGTTTTGCAGCAGGACGGTAAAGTAATCAAGTTACGCTCTATGGCGTATGACAAGGGCCTGAAGGTTCCGGGTTATCCCACAGCGACACGCGCCCATTTTTTAATTGTTGATACTGCCACGCCACTTAATCCATCCAAGCCATTTGATCTGTCATTCAAATTAGGCCGCCGCTTTGGATCGTTCCCGAATCAATTTACTTATGTAGAGTTTCATTTGCCGTATGCATTTCATGGCTGGCGTGCGAGTGTTTCGGCGCTGCTCGATGCGGAGTGGGTTGATATTTGGTCCAAGCGTTGGATCGATATCGCGGTGTTGATTTCTGGTTTGGTGATACTCAGCGTTGCCTTGATTCGTCAACGTGCAACGTCCGCTAATGCTTCGCGTTTGAGTCTGTTCCGTATAGGGTATTTGCTATTTACCTTAATTGTGATCGGTTGGATGTTCCAAGGTCAGCTAAGCATCGTCAACATCACAGCTTCTTTGGATGCCATCTCTACCGGTAATGACTTGAGCTTTTTGTTGACCGATCCAATGACGGTGATTCTCTGGATCTTTGTCGCTATTACGTTAGTGGTGTGGGGGCGCGGTACTTTTTGCGGCTGGTTGTGTCCGTTTGGTGCGTTTCAAGAATTAGTCAGTCTGGTGGTTCAAAAGTTAGGTGTGAAACCACGCCGTCTTCGCAGCGCAGTCGACGCTAAGCTGAAATGGATTAAGTATGTCGTGCTGGTTGCAGTCATCAGTTCAATTTGGGTTTTGCCGAATTCGACGGAGTTGGCGATAGAAGTTGAGCCATTTAAAACAGCCATCAGTTTGTATTTCGTGCGCGATTGGCCGTATGTTGTGTGGGCTGTAAGTTTGCTGGTGCTGAGTGTCTTTGTTTATCGTGGCTATTGTCGTTATATCTGTCCGCTTGGTGCGGCGTTGGCGGCGTTGAATCCCTTACGTCGTTGGGGTTGGATTGCGCGTCGCGATGAATGCGGCACGCCATGTCAGACCTGTCGTCATCGCTGTGAATATCAAGCGATCTCGCCAGTAGGCAAAGTCGATTACAGCGAGTGTTTCCAGTGTTTAGACTGTGTGTCTATCTATCAGGATGACACTAACTGTTTGCCGCTGATACAGGAGCGCAAACGAGAAGCGAAGATGATTCCTATTCATTCCATTGCACGTACGGTGTGATCATCGTCGTTAAATCAGAAGGAATTATGAAAAAAATTCTTTTATTACTGATAGGCTGGATGTTTTTTTTCTCACCCTCGTTAGCTCATGCGGAATGGAAGTTGATCGACACGACGGAAGAGGCTGCTTTTTTTGTGGATGATTTTTTTGAGCCAGGTCGTACGGTCGCGATTTGGGAGTTGGTGGAATACAAGGTGCCAAACAAATTTGGTAATTTGTCGGCCAAGATTTTGTGGGAAGTCGATTGCGTTCATAGTCAAATGCGTTCCAAGATGTTTTCGTCGCATCCATTTCGTATGGGTATAGGCGAGGCGCTCAGCATGGATAAGTCGACGGGGGAGTGGGAGACACCAGCTGAGGATACGCCGCAAGAAGCTATTTTTATTTTGGCCTGTGGTTTTGAGCCGCAATTGGGTCCGAAAACTTAAACGCCGTGCTAACTAAGTGCGTTATTTATTTGGTAAATTAATTTTTTGTTTATATAGTTAGTCAATCTATTTAAGCTCTAAGTAGTGCTTCGCATATAAAATGTGCTCCTAGGTAGGGCAACCTGACCGCACAAAAGAATAAGAGACAAGGGAGTTGTTGTGAAAATCAGTCTTTCCCGCATGCTGGCATCGGGATCTCAGAAAAAAATTGAACCCATTCTTTTTGAATGGTTCACGCTGATTGGCATGTTCATCTTTGCGGGATGGCTGCTGGGTATCCGTGGTGTGTGGAGTTTGTTGCTGCATTCTGATCCCACGGGTATCACGATGATCATCATCATCATGTTTTCGATTGCCACGATTTGGTGCGGTACGCGCAGCCGCGAATTGCATCGTCAACGCCAAAGTCTTGAGTACCAAAAAACTAATCCGGGCAGTCCGCCACCACACGATAGTTGGGCGTATGAGTATTGGGAAGCGCTGCGCGCCAATCCCAGAGATTCAGGTGCACCGATGGATGTGCTCTCTGAACGAACGCATGGCATTCACTCCACAGCGTGGTGGGTGAATAGCTTGCAGTTGAAATTAGGTTTGCTGGGCAAGGTGATTGGTTTTTCCATTCTGGCGATGCAAATTGGCCATATGCAGAATTTTGATCAGTCACAAGCGCAAGACATGCTGCGTGAACTCACTTCTGGTTTGGGAATTGCACTGCTGACCACCATGGTAGGTTTAGTCGCCAATATTTTCTTGGGCTTGCAGTTAACACGACTTGATCGATTTGCAGACGAATTCATCGTGCAAGCGCAGCTGCATGGCTTGAAGATTAAAGCTAAAGACTAGAGACTTCCGGATGCGTAATCGAAAAAAATCGCGGGAGCCCGAAGTCGATCCTATGTATGACATGTTGTTCAACATGCTCATCGCCTTCGTCTTTTGTTTCATCATTGCGTTCTTGTCGATTAATCCGAAGGCGACTAAATCGGGTGATATCCCTGCCAAAGCTGAATTCATTATTACGCTTTCCTGGCCTGACAATGATCCGAATGATTTGGATTTGTGGACGCAAGGTCCGTCGGGTGAAGTCGTCTGGTTTAGAAATCGTGAAGCCGGTTTGATGCACTTGGATCGCGATGACCGCGGCACGTCAAACAACACACTAGTCATCAATGGTAAAAAAGTGGTGAACCCACTGCGTCAAGAAGTCACCACGATACGCAGCATTATTCCGGGTGAGTACGTGGCGAATGTTCATTACTACGAAACCAAAGATCTCGATCCTAACGAACCCAAAGCAGGAGGCCCGGTGGAGGCCACGCTGACGGTTATTAAAGTCAATCCCAAAGCGGAAGTTATTTTTTATGGGCAGGCGGTACTCGAAGGACGCGGTAAAGAAACGACTCTATTGCGTTTTACCGTCGCACCGGACGGCTCAGTTAACAATATCAATACCATTCCAAAATCTTTAGTGAAATCGATCACATGACACTGACTCTCATCATCGCGTTTGCGATATTCGTGTTTCTTTTTGCATTAGCCATTATTTTTTCTGGCTGGCCCAGTTGGTTAAAGGCGGTGCTGACCCTTGGCGTTTGCGCATTCTATTTTTATGGCTATACCGCTGTATTTAGTTTGTTGGGTAATCCCAGCCCGGATGCCTTGCCAAGTCGGTTTTTATTGATTGCTGCAGTGGTTGACGAGCCACGCCCTAAGTTTGCGGGAGCGATCTATTTGTGGGTAACGCCGATCGAAGAAGGTAAAGATCAATTACAACCGCGTGCTTATAAGTTGCCTTACATGCGAGCGGTGCATGAAAAAATTAATGAAGGTATGAAGAAGGGTCGCCAAGGCATAGCTCAGATGGGTACGGCTGAATTTAAAGCAGGTAATGGCAAAGGTTCGAGCACGATTAATCCTGGCGCCGACGAACAAGAGATTAAGATTCTTGATCTGCCTACACCTCAAGCGCCGGAAAAATAATATGCGACGACTATTACTAGCCGCGCTGGCCTTGCTGGTGCTGAGCGCTTGTGAAAAACCCGCGCGCGAAAATACTTTTTTCCCATTGGCTGATGGACTACGCTGGGTTTATAAGGTTGAGACTCGTTTCGATGATCCTGAAGGTTTTGCTGATGTATCGACACTCACGATAACTAATCGTGGTCGCCATGACATTAACGGTACAGAAGCATGGCGTCGACGCAGTGACTCAGGTAATGAGTACTGGTTACGCTCGGATGAAAAAGGGGTGTATCGCATCGCTAGTCGAGGGCCTGCCTCAAAAACGGCCGTGTTGGATGCTGCGCCACGCATTGTGATTCCTGCAAAGCTGAGTCCGGATGAAAAATGGTCGATACCAACGATGCCGTATTTTTTAAAGCGTCGTAGCGAATGGCCACCAGAATTTAAATATGTCGATAAATTCCGCAATCTGACGATGGATTTTTCTATCGAGGCTACCGGTCAGGCGGTGAAAACTCCGGCAGGAGATTTCAGCGGCTGCTTAATCATTAAAGGTGTCGCCCCCATTAATCTGTGGGTTGAAAGCGAGATGACATACAAACCCATTCCGATTGAAAGTCGTGAATGGTATTGCCCCGGTGTTGGATTAGTTCAGCTAGAGCGCAAAGAACCAACGACCGCGCGTTTCTTTCAAGGTGGGGTAATGCGCATGACCCTGACTGAATTTAAGTAATTAATAAGCTCGGTTAAGCTTATTTGCTAAGCTATTTTTCACTTTTGGTATGCGTAGCTGCTAACGCTGCGCATACTCAATTTTCTGCAGCATCCCACTCCCTCTTTATCCAACACCCATCCGGGTTGTGTGTTTTTTTGACTAACTGCCGTTAAAAAACAATAGTGCATTGGTTGTTATCTCACCGAAACCGCTCTTTCCCTTAGGGCACATTGATATTAATCATAGAACGATTCATTGCCCACAATCATCTTAAGAAAGTTAGTAAATTTGCACCGTGTTGCTGATCTGAGGATCTCTCGTAATGAGTAGGTTTCAAAAATCAACAGCTCACTCAGGCATGGACGACAAAACAAATTTACTTCGACAAAACTTTTCTGAAGGGAAATGACATGAAAGCATTAGTAATGATCGGATTGGTAACCATGACTTCAATGGCTATGGCTACGGTTGGCGGTGGCGGTGGCAGTCCAACCTCCCAAACATCAGTCATTGTGAATACCTCCGTAATGAATACCAGTGATGGAATGGGCAGCGCATCTGAGCAAAACCTGGCATCCAATGCGGGTACGTTTACCAGCTCGAATACGCAAGATCAAACTGTCAGTGCGTCAGGTTTTTCAACAATTGTGAACGATAGCAGCCATGGCGGTCATGCCACGCAAAATATTGCCTCTAACGCGGGTGGCCCTGGTTTGTACACCACGACGCATCAACTCGCTGTTGTTACTAGTTCAGCCGTGATTAACAGAGCAACAAATGGATCTCAGGCAGTACAAAATATTTCGTCGAATACCAACTGCATTACCTGCCTCAATTCTATGTCGGATTCGCATCATTAATTTTTCTTGAAGTTCCATGGCGAGGTTGCTGCGTTAAGCGTGGTGACTTCGCCATCTATTGAAAGGATAAAGAAATGCGGCTCCATCATGTGTCATTGAAATTATCTTTTCTTTTACTAACGCCGATTCTTGCGAATGCGCAGTTAGCTCCGGGAGAAGATCCAGTCTATTTAAAAGAAAAAGTCGTGGTTAATATGCTTCCAATAAATAACACGATGCGATCAACGCCGTTACAGAATTCAACAGGAGTCCCTGCATGGATGGACGCGCGAATCGCTCGATTCGAAGCGAAGGCCTATTCCCTGGATACCACAGGAATTTACACGGATAGCGACGTGAAAACTACCACCATTTCAGATGGCATTAAAAAGACGTGTATCCAAGATGTAGGCAGTTCGATTACGGCTGCATCGAATTCAGGCGGTAAATTTGGAGCGATGCCGCAAGATCAAATTGTGGTGTTGAAAGGCGATCTGGTGAA